>NZ_JASDCB010000041.1:0-34043 GCF_030408135.1 Pseudoalteromonas sp. APC 3691
TATTTATGCTGTTTAAATTCATTAAAGCTAGAGCGATAGGGTAATAGCTCTAGCTTGGCATACTGGCAGGATCAGTCAATAGCTAAAAAAGATCCTTAGAAAATAATTTGTCTTGGTGAATAGTTACTAATTTTCATTTTTAAACGCTCCGTTTGCTAATTAATGACTGTATGTAAAACCAAGGTAGAACTGACGACCAAAGTACTGAGTCGTCCCTGTTCGTTGCTCTGAGCCAAAGTAACTTTGGGTTGGTTCATCGGTTAAGTTATTAACTTGCAAAAGCATTGTTAGCGAGTCGCTAAAGCGATAAGAGGTTTGAAAGTCGACTACGGTTTCAGCATCAAAATTAACCACTTGCTCGTTAATGGCAACCTGCTCTGATACAAACTCATCGCGGTAGCGCACATTGAGGCGGGTTTCAAAATCATCCATTGAGTAAAAAAACGTGGCATTAAACACGTTATTAGATAGCCCAGGTAAAGATTGCGCTAACGTGTCGCCCCCTAAACTGGTGATCGATTCAATTTCACTCTCGGTGTATGAGTAACTTGCGTTAGCGCCTAAGCCATTAAATGGCTCAGGTAAAAAGGTAAACACTTGCGTATAAGCAAGCTCTAGCCCTCTGATATAGCCACCTTCACCGTTATTAACTGCCGTGGTATAAATACCGTTTATTGTCGCAACTTGCTCGCCACTAACTGGGTCTTCTATAGAGTCAGGTACGTTAAAGCCATTGCCTTTAAAGTCGAAGTTTTCGATTGATAAGGTTTCAACAAACGAGTCTATATTTTTATAAAATAACGCTGCTGCGATAGTGCCGTTACCTTCTTCAAAATAATATTCGTAAGATAAGTCGTACTGGTCGGCATAAAAGGGTTTTAAAAATGGGTTATTAGTACTTGAACCATTAATAACACCATCGTCACTTACGTTTGCACTGGCATCGCCCGCTAAGCGGTTAATTGGCGCACGCGACATTACTTTAGCCGCTGCAAAGCGCACAAGTGAATTGTCGTTAAGTTGCAGGTTTAAATTTAATGATGGTAAGTAGTCGGTGTATTTAGTGCCTAATACATTAGGTGCGTATAAATCATTTACAATGCCGTTCTCATCAACAATATTTTGCGCACCTAAGCGCGCATCGCCTGCTACGTTTTCTAGTACCGTTGCTGATTGGTCGGTTTCAACGCGGCGCACACCCACATTACCCGATAGGTCGAGCCCCCCTATTTGCGTGTTAATGTTTACCATAACGTACGCAGCTAGCACATCTTCAAACACCGAGCCGCTTTGTAGCAATGTCCACGAATAGTTAGTTGTGTAACCTTGCGCGTCGTCTACGCCATCGGCGTTGCCCCATGTTTGGACAGGCTCGGGCGTGCCATCTGGAAACCACGCATTGAGCGCTTTGTCTAAATCAATGGCTAAATACGACGGGAAATAACTAAACTCGCCCTGCCAGTCAACCACAGAAGCCATATCGTCGGTTAAACTCAAAGGCGGTTGCGTTGCTGAAAACGCCCCGTCGTTACCGTACTCAAATACCGAACGCTTTCGGCTGTATTCTCTATCTGAGTAGCGCGCACCAAACTCTACTGAGCTAAATATGTCGCTTTCTAGCTCGTATTTAAAATCTAGTCTAAATGCCGTTACTTCATCTTCTGTTTGATCTGGGTAAATACCATATTTGCTGACCATTACACGGTCTATATCGCTAAAGGCGGCCGCCTGATTAAACCCAACGTCAGGTAAGTTTAAGCCGTTTAATTGATAGTTAATTGCTACGTTGTTATCAAATACTGGCGTTTCTGCATTGGCATCTTCTGCTACTAAGCTCCACAGTAAGCCATTTCTAAAGTTACTTTTTGCGCGAGAAAGCGACACATCGGCATTTACGCTTAATCTATCGGTTACCTGCCAATCGGCATTAACGCCAAAACTATCTACTTCGTCAAAGTCTTGGTTGTCGTCGTTAACTATTTCAACGCGGGTATAGCTTTGCGAAGTGCGGTTAACCGCTGCGCCTATTACGGCATTACCATCGAGCTGAGCGTTAGCATATGCAGCTGTTGGCCCGCCTAATTTAACCCTCAGGCCACGGGCAAATGACTCTTTATCAAAGCGCGATAAAAATGCGTCACCTTTTAATTTAAAGTTATCTACCGGCGCCCACTCTATAGCTGCTAAGTAACCATTACGGGTTTCTTCGCCGCCTAAATGCTGTAGCTCAAAGCCTTCGCTAATGTATTCGTTTTCTGGATTAGCTAAAGGGCCATTGGTGTCGTTAGCTGCGCCATCAACGTCTTTTGTGTCGTTGTAAGCAAGGCCAATAAACTGCGTTGCTACACTTGGCTGAAACAAACGCGCATAGCCCAGCGCCACGCCTAATGTGTCGTCTAGGTATTTGCCTTGATACGAAAAACTAATTCGGTCGCCAAATTCAGTGGCATCCGATACCTCTGAGGCGCGGTCGTTATACATACCGCGCACATTAGCTACAAATTTATGTGTTTGGTCGTTATTGAGTGGGCTGGCGGTTTCAAGCTCTACCGTACCGGCCACGCCACCTTCAATAAGCGATGCTTTTGGCGATTTGTATACCACCGCAGAGCTAATTAATTCTGACGGATATTGGTCAAACTCAATACTGCGGCTGCCACTTGTAGATACTTGCTCGCGGCCATTAAGTGTTGAAAATACAAACCCGCCCGAAAGCCCACGTATATTAATTTGCGCCGCTTGTCCGCCCGTTCTTACTGCTGAAATGCCTGGTAATCGTGTAAGTGCATCGGCCATTGAAATATCAGGCAATGCCCCTAAATCATTGGCAGAAATTTGTTCTGACACCGTATCGCTAAAACGCTTTTGATTTAAAGATTGAATTAAACTGCGACTAAAGCCTCGCACTTCAATAATTTCTAAATCTTCAGCTTGTGTGCTGGGTGATTGATTTGTTGAGTCTTCGTTTGCAGCCAATGCACTATTTGCGGCAAATAAAGCCAGCATAAGTGCACTTAGTTTAAACTTGTCCATGTGTGTGAACCTTTGAGTTATTGTTGTCAGGTGTTGCTGTGTTGTTCAAAACACAACCAACAAATTGTAACTAAAAGGTAAAATTAATGTGATGAATACGTATGCAGGGCATGAGAGTTAGGCTGCAGGTGTATGCGCGTACATACACCTGCATTTGGAACGCTATTTAAAGGCTAAGCACCACTTTTATCGCAAGAGCAATAAACACAACACCCAGTATTTTATCAAGCCACGGGTTTTGCTTGGTAAATCCAAAGCGGTTTTTTGAAACCTCGGTCAGTAACGCCACCAGCAAGTACCAACCGGTATCAATTACAAACACAGTTAAACACATAATTATGCCCACACTTAAAGTAAGTAGCTGAGGGTCAATAAACTGTGAGAACAAGGCTAAAAAGAAAATCGCGAGCTTGGGGTTCAAAAAAGCAATGGCAAAACCATCTTGTAATGCTTTAGCTGCACTTACCTCACTTTTTTGTACTTCAAGTTCGTTATTGCTGGGTTTTGCTAGCAATATTTTTATACCTAAATACGCCAAATAGGCTGCGCCTAAATACACCAGTATTTGATAAACAGTCGGAAACTGCATCATTAAAGCGCCTAGCCCTAATAACGATGCACCAGCATACAAGCCAACGCCAGTACCATGACTGAGCGCGGCAAGCATTCCGTTTTTCATACTGCCGTTAAGTGAGTGCTTTAAAACCACCGCTAAACTTGGTCCTGGCGACATTGCGCCCATCATGCAAATAGCAGCTAGGCTTAACCATACTGTAAATGTCATTTAAAGCTCGTCAGTTTCAATAAGTAATGTATAACCGTGCACTTGCCCATAAAAACCTGCCAAGGGCACTGCGTTTATTACTTTCCAGCCATCTTGGTTTAATTCCTGTATGCGGTCATTCAGTGCGACTATATCTACCCCACCCAAAAAACGGGTCTTTCTAAATTCGATTACTTTTTGCATTTTAATCCTTGAGTATCTTATAACGTGTATTCAAAATCGTAGTAGTGAATCCCTTGCTCAATACGTATTTTCATACTGCCCGTTAACCCTTCTAGCTCATTAGTGCCAGAGTCGGGAATTACATTTAAAATTAGGCTGTCTTGGCCTTTATCCATAGTGCCAAAATGCTGCAGTACAAAACTGCCTTTTTTACCGTCAAGCTCGCCTATTACTTGCTCTATGGCAACATAACCGGCACTGCCTTGTGTGGGTGTCATGGCGCTTAGCATTTCGCCTTGGCTGGTGGCATTTAAGCTACCTTTAAATGTTTTATCTATCGACATACGCCCTAAATTAACGCCGTTTTGGCCGCTTGCGTAACCTTCAATTGGGGCTAGATTTACATTAAATTCTCCACTTACGGTTGCAGTAGTCATAACGTTTCCTTATTGGCTAATATTTAATAGTATTGATTTTTATTATCTTAGTGCCATATCTATACCTTAACCTTTAAAAAGAATCCACTATGTCAAAAAAAAGCCCTAAGCCCGAAAAAGCCGCTTTTAGTAGTTTATTACCTATTTTTGCTTTTATTAAACCGTATAAATGGATGGTAGTAGCGGCGCTTGGCGCCCTATTAGTAACAGCCGGTGTTAACTTATCATTAGGGCAAGGGGTTAAGTTTGTCATAGATCATGGCTTTATAGCTGGCTCCCAAGCGCAGCTACAACAAGCTGTATTGGTGCTTATTGGTTTAATTAGTTTATTGGCCGTGGGCACCTTTAGCCGCTTTTATTTAATGTCGTGGATTGGCGAGCGAGTCAGTAACGATATTCGCAAAGCCGTGTTTAATCGCATTGTTACTTTGCACCCAAGCTACTTTGAAGAAAACCGCAGTGGCGAGCTTATGTCGCGGTTAACAACCGATACAACATTACTGCAATCAATTATTGGTTCATCATTTTCTATGGCGCTTCGCAGTGTACTTATGCTGGTTGGTGGACTTGCTATGCTGTTGTTTACTAATTTAAAACTTACTTTAGTGGTTGTTGCTTGTGTGCCGTTGGTACTTGTTCCTATGATGGTATTTGGTAAAAAGGTGCGCAAACTTGCAAGCTCCAGCCAAGATGCCATAGCCGATATAAGCACCTATGCCGGCGAGATCATTCAAAATATTAAAGTAGTGCAAAGCTATAGCCACGAAGAACAAGAGCAGCACGCTTTTGCACTTGAAACCGAAAAAGCCTTTAATGTGGCTAAAAGCCGCATTAAACAACGCTCGTTTTTAATTGCAGCGGTAATATTTTTAACTTTTAGTGCTATTAGCGCAATGCTGTGGGTCGGCGGCAGCGACGTATTAGCAGGTACCATGACTGGCGGTGAGCTAGGAGCCTTTGTGTTTTACGCTATTATGGTGGCAATGTCGGTGGCAACCGTTGCTGAAGTATATGGCGAACTACAACGCGCAGCAGGCGCAGCTGCAAGATTACTTGAGTTACTTGCTGTTAAAAGTGAGATAGAAAACCCACTAAATCCACAAGATAGTAACTTACTAAAAAATAGTAACAGCCCTGCTATTACGCTTGAGAATATAAGCTTTAACTACCCTTCTCGCCCAGACGTAAGCGCACTTAATAAAATAAGTTTAAATATACTTCAAGGCCAAACTGTGGCTATTGTTGGCCCTTCTGGCGCAGGTAAAACAACCTTATTTGAATTACTACAGCGCTTTTACGATCCGGCTAGCGGAGCCATTAAATTTAAAGATATAAACATTAAAGAATTATCGCTTAATACCCTCAGAGGTAAAATGGGTATGGTAGCGCAAAACCCTATTTTATTTAGCTCCGATGTAATGCATAACATTCGCTACGGCAACCCAAAAGCAAGTGACGAGCAAGTATATGCCGCTGCCAAACATGCTCATGCTGATGAATTTATTAAACAATTACCGCAAGGTTATAACAGTTTTTTAGGTGAGCAAGGTGTGAGGTTATCGGGTGGGCAAAAGCAGCGTATTGTACTGGCACGCGCTATTTTAAAAGACCCTGAAATACTCCTTCTTGATGAAGCCACCAGTGCACTCGATGCTCAAAGTGAGCACCACGTGCAAGCTGCGCTTGAGCATTTAATGCAAAATAGAACAACGCTTATTATTGCCCATAGGCTGGCAACGGTTAAACATGCCGATGTGATTGTAGTCATGGAAAATGGAGAGATTATAGCAACGGGTACCCACCAAGAATTAGTAGCAAGTAACCCGTTGTATCAAAAACTGTGTGAATTACAGTTTAATAAAGACTAATTATTCTTCTGTGTTTGGCACTATTTGAATTTCTACACGGCGGTTTTGAGCACGGCCATTTGCACTATCGTTAGTCGCAATTGGACGTGTTTCGCCATAACCCATAGTACTTACACGCTCAGCCATAATCTGCTGGTTCACTAAGTAGTTTTTAACGCTTTGAGCACGTTCACGCGATAGGTTCATGTTGTAGCTGTCTTTACCTGTGCTATCTGTGTGGCCTTCAATACTTAGGTACGTTTTTTCGTATTTGTTCATCACTTTAGCAATAGCATCTAAGGTATCGTTAAAGCCAGACGAAATATAAGATTGGTCGGTCGAAAACGTAATATTAGATGGCATAACTAAACGCAAGTTATCGCCTTCACGTACAACTTCAACACCAGAGCCTGCAAGTTCATCACGAAATGCTTCTTCTTGCTTATCCATGTAGTTACCCACTGCAGCGCCAGCTAGTGCGCCGATAGCAGCGCCTATAAAAATACGCTTATCTTTATGGTTACTTGTTGCTTTACCTAATACGCCACCCGCTGCTGCGCCAATAGCCGCACCTTTGCCGGTGTTATTCATTTCACAACCAGAAAGTAATACAGCTACTACGGTTACGCTTAAAAGTGATTTAGTTAAAGTCATGGTGATACCCTATTCATTAAGAATTTAGCAAGAGTATGCAAATACATGTATGAACAAACTATGAAGAGAGTGTTAAAAGCAGCGCATCTTGCTTGATTGTTAAACAGACCTCAAACTAATGTGCCGTTTTAATAAAAATGTCATACTACGCTGTGACAATTTAATGAATTTTACAAAGGATATTGGCGCAATGTTAATTGCTATTTTTAGACAATTTTTTTTACTAGGGTGCATGAGTTTTGGTGGCCCCGCTGCGCATTTAGGCTATTTTAAGCGCCACTTTGTAGACTCGTTAAATTGGCTAACTAACACGCGTTACGCACAACTTATTAGTTTAAGCCAAGCATTACCAGGGCCAGGCTCTAGCCAAGTTAGTTTTGCTATTGGTGTTGAGCGTGCAGGAGTACTGGGTGGTATAGCTGCTTTTGTAGGCTTTACCTTGCCTTCGTTTTTAATAATGGTGCTGCTTGCGGTTAGTGCCCATCAGTTTGACGCTGTTTACTTTGCAATTATTGCAGGCTTAAAGTTATTTGCCGTTGTTATAGTCGCGGATGCAACACTTAGTATGGCTAAAAGCTTTTGTACAAGTGCTGCGCTTAAGTTACTTGCGATAATGAGTACACTTGCCTTGGTGTTATTTCCAATGATGGGAACTCAAATAGCGATTTTAATCACTGCTGCAACAGTAGGTGCTATATGGCCTTTATTAAAACTTGGCACAGTAGCAGACGATGTTAGCAGTAAAAACAGTAATATTAATTGGATTGCACTGGGGTTATTTGCGCTCTTACTTGGGGTTAGCTTTATTCCACTAGGGCATGAGTTTGCTTTGTTTATCCCTTTTTACCAAGCGGGTGCAATGGTGTTTGGCGGCGGACACGTAGTACTGCCGGTACTTCAAGCTGGCGTACCAGCATTGAGTGATGATCAGTTTTTAAGTGCTTACGCGAGTGCACAGGCAGTGCCAGGGCCAATGTTTACTATTGCTACTTACTTAGGCGCACAACTTACTTCTGAGCAACCTTTAGTGGGTGCCCTTATAGCTACACTGCTTATATTTATGCCTGGTTTTTTACTTATACTGGCGTTTCAGAAGAGTTGGATTAATTTGGCAAGTAAGCCACATTTTGCAAATTCAATAGCGGCGCTTAATGCAGCGGTAGTCGGTTTTTTAGCGGCCGCATTGTATTCACCAATTTGGACATCGGCTGTGCATAACCTTTGGCAGGTTGCGTTACTAATAATTACATTTGCATGGCTGCGATTTAAAAAGCCACCTATTTGGTGGCTCTTAGCTTTATTTATTGCTGTGGGTCTTTTGCAGCACTATTTGCCATCACTCTAAATGTTGGCTTATCTGTTTGTTGCTCGTTAGGAGGGCTTAATTGCCCACTAACACTTTGATATGCCCTAAGCCCAAACACTGGCAATACTGCAAGTAAATGGTCCATTATTTCGGCTTGTAGATGCTCGTACGAAATCCAGCGTTTGTCTTCACTAAAGCAATAAAACTCAATCGGTAACCCGTGGTTCATTGGTTGTAGCTCTCGTACCATTAACGTAAGCGACGTATTAATTTTACTGTGTTGCTTTAAATAGCCCTCAGCATAACGACGAAACAGCCCTAAATTAGAAACTTGAGCGGGTAATGTCGTCACTCGGATATAGTCATGAAGCGGAATAGCCGCATCTATCTGCTTTCTAAATTCATCACTTACTAAACAAATACTGTGCATATCTATATTAAGTGAACGTTTAATACGTCTACCGCCCGACTCTTGCATACCGCGCCAGTTTTTAAACGAACCCGCAACTAGCATATAAGTTGGAATAGTTGTAATGGTGTTATCCCAGTTACGTACCTTTACAGTGTTTAAACCCAAATCAATTACTTCGCCATCGGCGCCATAGTTTTCTACTTGAATCCAATCACCATAGGTTACTAGGCGATTTGCTGCGATTTGAATACTAGCTACAAAGCCTAAAATAGTGTCTTTAAATACTAATAACGTAACAGCAGCAATAGCACCAAAGCCAGAGAGAATATAAGTGGGTGACTTCTCAAGGAAAATACTTACAATTAAAATAGCACACACAATAAAGGTGATTAGCTTAACAACCTGAATTAAGCCCTGAATAGGGACTTCGCGTGCAAACTCCAATTGGTTATAAATAGAACCCGCAATGCTTACAATACTGCTAAAAATAAAACCTACATGAATAATTAGTATGGCTTGGCCAACCGTTTTCAAAATTTCAGCGGTCAGCTCATTAACCGGATAAACACTGTCAAAGGTCGCCAAAAATAATACGCAGCAAAGCATACCTGCAATACGTCTATTAAGCTTATTAAGCATAGGCGACAACGAACCAATACGTTGAGGCGAAAGCTTAGTTACCACTTTTTGAATGCCTGGTAACATTAACCTACGAGTAAATAAGTAAACAATTAATAAAGAAAAAATCCCTATTGAAACTGCGGTAATAGAACTAAGAAAATCCGCATCGGGTACTTTTTCAAACCAAGGAGCGATTAACTCCTGTAGGTGGGTGTTGGTCATAGTGTTTCAATTTCCTTACTGATTTGTGGTTCAGGTAAATCTTGTTGAGCATAAATATCGGCAAGCTGCTGATCTTTTGCAACCCATAGCTCATTCACATAATGTTGAAAATTAGCTTTAAATACGTCATCGGTTTGATAGCTGCCCTGCATATTGTCATTAATGGGCGTTACGTCTATTGAAACATAAATAGAATCTAGCTCGCCTTTGAGTAAGTTCCGACAAACGTGATCTGTTTTACCGCTATACACTAAACTTGTATTTAGCATGGCATCAAATTGGTTGGCTAGCACTTCAAGCGCAAAAGCAATGCCACCCGCTTTGGGTTTTAATAAGTGCTTAAAAGGACTTTGCTGCAGATTATGCTTAGCTGGCGTAAAGCGTGTGCCTTCAACAAAATTAACGATGGTAGTAGGATAGTGACGAAAATTGCGACAGCTGTGCTTTGTGCGCTCTACATCCAACCCTTTCAATTTTGGGTTTTTAGCAAGCTGTGCTTTGCTTACCCGTTTCATAAACGGCATACCCATAGCCCACGCACCAGTGCCAATAAAAGGCACGTATTTTAATTCATCTTTTAAAAAAAACTTAGGGGCTGGTAATGCATGTAATGAGCTAAGCACGGTTATATCTAACCAACTCGTGTGATTACATATAAGTAAATACCAACTTTTTGAATTTAAATCGCCACTTATATCAACCACAATATTAGGACAACCTAGCCACAAGCCAAACCGATTGCCATTACACCACCCTCGATAAGCGCTGTGCAATAAAGAGTTAACAACAGACAAAGGCAGTAATAACTTAATAAGCCCTAGTACAAATACTAGCGAGCCAAAAAGCATTACATTAGAAAACAATACGCAGCCCACAATTAAGCCGTTAAGCCAATTTGGTAACCACTTTTTTAGCATAACTGTAAGCTCATATTTTTGCCTTTTATTTGGGGTGTTTTTCGAGCGATTGTAATGTTTGCTCTTTATTTTCCCATAAACGATTTAGCTCGCTTTGAAAGCGTACTCTAAATTCAGAATCGCCGGTGTAGTCACCAATAAGCTCTTCGCTTACAGGCCTTACATCCACGTGTACGTTGATATTTTTTACCTTACCACCTGCAAAATCCATGAATGTAGGAATGCCATCTGGGTAATGAATGGTAACGTTAACCACTTTAGTAATTTGCTCGCCCATCGCTTGCATTACAAAAGCAATACCGCCCGCTTTTGGTTTTAATAAATGTGGAAACGGGCTATTTTGGCGCGCGTGCTTTTGTGTAGTAAAACGAGTGCCTTCTACAAAGTTAACCACACTTACTGGCATCTCTTTAAATTTTTCGCAGGCTTTACGCGTGGTTTCTAAGTCTTTGCCTCGCAGCTTTGGATTCTTTTTTAATTGGCTTTTACTCGTGCGAGTCATAAACGGAAAATCAAGCGCCCACCAACACAAACCTAGAATAGGCACGTAAATAAGCTCTTTTTTCAAAAAGAAGTTTAAAAATGGAATTTTACGGTTAAACACGCGCTGCAATACTAAAATATCGACCCAGCTTTGGTGATTTGCAATTACTAGGTACCAATCCTTTAGCTTAAGGTCTTCAAGGCCAGTTACATTAAGTTTAGTTGGCGTAAATAACTTTTGATTTAAGCTATTAAAGGTTACCCAAATAGTTGCAAATTGCTTTGCAGCCCAGCTCATAACCTTTTGTAGAGGCTTAATAGGTATAAGCTTTATAAGCCCACAAATAAAAATAGGCACAAACCAAAAAAGTGTGTTTATTGTGTAAAAAATAATACTAAATACACCGCGAATAACTGACATTACTTCCATTCCTTTAAACATTGCGCAGCCACTAATACTGCGCTTTCAGTTGCTTACAAATTAATCTTCAAAATAGGTATAGCCTTCAAGGCCTGCATTAAGCTCAGCTAAATAACCTTCTTTACACTGCGCTGATACATCAAGTTTATTAACTTGGTACGCAAAGTTGTCAGCTAAAATGGCGCTATCATAGTCAACAAACTTTAATACATCCTTAACGCTATCACCTTTTATGGCATTGGTTAACACATAACCTTCATCGTTAAGCTCTACATGCACAGAATCAGTGTCACCAAATAGGTTATGTAAATCGCCTAAAATTTCTTGATATGCACCCACCATAAACATAGCAATGTGGTATTGCTCACCGTGTTTATATTCTGGTATTGGTAGGCTGGTTTCGATACCTGCGCCTTCAACGTATTCGCGGATTTGCCCGTCAGAGTCACAGGTAATATCTTGAATAATCGCGCGCTGAGTCAATGGTTGAGTTAAGTTTTCGATTGGCATAACCGGAAACAACTGCTGAATACCCCATACATCAGGCAATGACTGAAATAATGAAAAGTTAACAAAGAGTTTATCGGCAAGCTTTTCGTTTAAATCGTCGAGGACTTCACGGTGCGCGCGCGCATTATTACTAAGCGATGCACGTACACGATGTAAAATAGTAAAGTAAAGCTGCTCTATTTTCGCCCACTCTAGCATGCTTACTAAGCCATGCACGTACTGATCGTGCGCTTCGCTAAATAAGTGCATAGCGTCGTGATAAATCTCAAGTGCCATACGCGGGTTTAAACGCTGTAAACACTGCCACATTTCATCAAGCACTAACGCGCTATTTTCAAGCGGTGGCTCTGGATTTAAATGATTGGGCGCTTTTTCTACGTCAATTACATCGGTAATTAATACCGCATGGTGAGCGGTTAAAGCGCGCCCCGATTCGGTGATAATGGCCGGATGCGTAAGGTTATGCTGATCGCACACCTCTGCAAATGCATTCACTACATTACGCGCGTACTCTTCTACGGTGTAATTCATTGAACACGCACTGCGTGAGCCAGAGCCCTCGTAATCAACGCCTAAGCCGCCGCCTACATCAACGGTGTTTAACGGTACGTTTAATTGTGTAAGCTCAGCAAAGTGGCGTGCACATTCACGCAAAGCACGGTGAATATCACGAATGTTGGCAATTTGAGAACCAATATGAAAATGCACCATTTGCATTAAGTGCAGCTTATTATGCTTTTTCAGCACTTCAACAGCACTTAGTACTTGGCCTGCCGTTAAACCAAACTTACCTTTTTCGCCGCCCGTGTTTTGCCACTTGCCTTTGCCTACTGAGTTTAGGCGAATGCGAATACCAATAGCAGGTTCTATGCCTAGGTTGTCTATTTCTTCAAGTAGTGTGGTTAGTTCTGAAAGCTTCTCTACCACAATTTTTACGCTGTGGCCCATTGCTTGACCAATACATGCTAAGCGTAAAAACTCACTGTCTTTATAGCCGTTACACACAATAGTGATTGGCTCTTTTGCTACGCCCAAAATAGCCATAAGTTCTGGCTTTGAGCCTGCTTCTAGGCCAACAAGTCCGCTTGGATGCGCTAATAGCTTACTTACTACAGAGCGTTGCTGATTTACTTTAATTGGGTAAACACAGGTGTATTTGCCATTATATTCACGATTTGCTCGCGCTTGCGTAAACGCATTAGTAAGTGTGTCTACACGATTTTTTAAAATATCGGTAAAGCGCACTAAAACCGGCAACGTTAAACCTTGTTGTTTAAACTGCTCAGTTAATTGCGTTAAAGAAATGGCCGGTTTTGTTTGGTCGCCATCTGGGTAAGCCACCAGTTCGCCTTGTGCGTTAATATCAAAATAACCATCACTCCAATGAGCAACGTTATAAGTGGCGCGTGCTGTTTCTAAACCCCAGGTCATGGCAACTCTTCTTTAGTCAATTAGGTATAAAGGCGCATTTTAATACGTCACTATCCACTAGGCTAACAAAAATTGAACTTTCACTCACTCCTAACTAACTTTATTCGTCAAATCAGTTAAAATGTCATTGAGCAAAACGCCAAGCACTGGCAGAATTGCCCCTTTTTCATACTCAACCTAAAAAAGTGTAATAGTAACTATGGCAAATTTAGATCAAAGTAAGTGGTTTACTGAAATTAGCGACCGCGATGGCAGCGCATTTTCATTACGTATTAATAAAAAGTTAGATGAAAAACAGTCTCCTTTTCAAAAGGTAGAAATGTTTGAAACCACAGACTTTGGTAATTTAATGATCATCGACGGGTGTACTATGGTAACAACCCGCGAAAACTTTTTTTACCATGAGATGATCAGCCACCCTGCACTTTTAGCGCACCCAAACCCTAAAAACGTCGTTATCATTGGCGGCGGCGACTGCGGTACTTTACGCGAAGTATTAAAACACCCAGGCGTAGAAACTGTAACGCAAATAGATATAGACGAAGTAGTAACGCAAATGTCGTTAAAATACTTCCCAGAGCTTTGTGAATCTAACAACGACGCCCGTGCAACGGTTATGTTTGACGACGGTATTAAATACATGCGCGAAGCCGCTGGCGAATCTATCGACGTGGTTATTGTTGATGGCACCGATCCGGTGGGTCCAGGTGAAGGTTTATTTAATCATGCGTTTTACACAAGCTGTTTAGATGCACTGCGCCCAGGTGGTGTTTTAGTACAACAAAGCGAATCACCTCTTATGCATATGCCATTATTAGTTGAAATGCGCGAAGCAATGCTAAGCGTAGGCTTTAACGATTTACAAACACTGCCATTCCCGCAACCAATTTACCCAAGCGGTTTATGGTCAGTAACACTTGCACGTAAATCACAAGCATTTGACGGCTTTAGAGAAGATGGCGCGGCACAAATAGCCGAGCACAGTGAATACTACAATAGCGGTATTCATCATGGCGCACTCGCTACACCTAACTACATGAAACGCGCATTCGATAAAAAATAATACCAATCTGCTTATATATGGGGTCTATTTAACGTTAAGAAAATTACGCTAGAACTAGGCAAAAATTTTTGTATCTAGTTGTTCTAAATAAAAAATTTTTAACGACGTTATAGTGCAATTTAATTCGTTAAATTGATCAAAGATTTATGCAGGTTGGTATAATCTATACCAATTTTATTAAACTAAAAAGGGAGCTTTAAATGCTCCCTTTTTTATACTTTTAAAAACGCCATTGCGCATTTAGCATTATTTGCTGCTGCGAGATTCGTTCATTAAATCCAATTGGCTCTCTATTTTTAGCAGCACTTTTAAGTGCAGAACCTTCAACCCCTATTTGTAGTTTATTAGTGAGCTGGTAGCGCCATGTTGCGGTTAAACCTTCCCCATTGCTTGCATTAGGATCAAACGCAGTGGTGTCGTTATCTGTCACTTTAAAGTAATCGAAGCGTACAGAAACTCGATGCTTGCCTTCTTTATGGCTTAACATTAAATAATGGCTGTAAAAGGCATTATCAATTAAAGCATTAGCGCCCACTTCGGTTTTACCATTAAGTACCTGTGCTATAAAGCGGGTTTTATTATTAAACTTATAAAGCCAAGCGGCGCTTGTAAAGCGAGTATCCCAAGCATACTGCCCTGTACTAATATTAAGTGTGGTTGGGTCACCGTTATTGTTGTAATAATAAATTCGAAATTGTGATTTTTTTAAGTAATCCCAGTGTACGCCAGCGTAATAGCCAAAACGTCCGTCTACTTCTTCAAACGGTAAAACCTGATTAGCTTGCCAGCGTAATTCATACGTATTTAATGCCGCTACAGGCGCAAATTTAACACTTTCGTTAAATGTAGTTTGCCTATCGTGTAATGCAAAACCACGCCAAGCAAGTAAAGTACCGGCAGGGTCATTGCCTTTAAATGTAGCACCTACAAAACTAAAGCTATGAGCGCTGTTAAAACGTTTTGCTGGGCGCTTAATAGTTACCTCTGCGCCAACAGTGCGTACTTCCTCGCCTATCCAGCTATTAATAGCTGAGTTTGTATAGTTATAAGGAGAAGTCCATCCTATATCAGGGTTTTCAAGCGACATAAGTGGATAAAAGCCCCCTACACGCACATGCCATTTATAGTTGCTGTTAGATAGCGGCTGATACTTTACATAAGCTTGCGTAAAACCAAGGCCAACGTCAGGATCTTGATTCGCATTTAACACCCCATGAGCCGACCAACTAGATGCTAAATCAACATTAAAATCTAAAATACCTTGGGATAAAATAAGTTCGTCGCTTTTAGTATCGTGCCGATATAGCCCAAGGCCGCCCTCTTGGAAGCTACGTGTATCGTCACCCTGCACGGCTCTAATTTGTATCAAGCCTTTTACTTGTGCATACAATGCATTACTAAAACATAAAGCACCGGCTAAAAATATCAGCCTCGTTAAACGATTAATAGTCATCAAATTCATCCGTAGCAAAGTCAATTTGCTCCGCAATTTCCTGCTTTACTTTATAAGTGATCGGGTTAGTAGCCACAGTAATAGTTTGAGATTCAACCTTACTAATATCACTAAATCCAGAATGCCAAACACTTAACGTGTATTCGCCTGCATTGGCATTTAAATCAACATGGCCATTTTCATCAGTGATTGCAAAAATAGTACTATCTACCACCACAATATAACCTAACATCCAATCATGAATATTACAGCCAAGCTCAACAACACCCGTTTGATCAAAAGTAATGGGCGCTTTTGGGTGCTCCTTATATAGCTTTAATTCGAACGTTTTGGCTTTAGAAAATGAATAAACATGATGCATGATTGAGTCCGCATTCGGAAACTCTACCTTTGCATTTTGTGGGACAACTAAAATACGCGGCTTAAATTCTCGATTTTGCTGGGTCATCGCATAAGGTGCTTCTGGAGGAATAACGCTAGAGGAATCTCCTGCAGTTAGCCACACAACAGCATTAGATAATGGGCCATTATTAGCATTTTTAATTGTTATATTTGCTGCAAAAACTCCAGTACTAACACTTAGTAAAAATACACAAAGTAAGCTTTTTATCATTTTCTTGTCGCTATTATCAATTTGTTTACATTATAGACCGATTAAACCACTAAATTCTTTCTATTTTTTAAAACATTGAATACGTATGTAGGCAGTCGTATTAATCATCAACAGTCATTATCCTTAAATGTCACCACCGACTCATCTAAGGACACACCATGAGAATACCAGCACTTGTGCTTTTAGCCTTTGCTAGTAATAGCTACGGACAAACCGTAGAGCTAAAATCGCCAGACACACAAATAACAGTAAGCATCTCTGACGAAAACAACACGCCAAGCTACGCAATAAAATTTAAAAACAAAGCGGTTATAAACAAATCTTTACTGGGGTTTGAATTTAAAACACAAGCAGCTTTTAGCGATGGCTTTAAAATTAAAAGCATTGAACAACAAAGCGTTAACTCGCAGTGGCAACAACCTTGGGGCGAACGCCAAAACGTTGTTGACGAATATAACGAAGTGGCCGTTACCTTTACAAAAAACGAGCCAAATAAAGGTACCTACACTATTCGATTTAAAGCATTTGATAGTGGTGTAGGTTTTAGATACGAAGTACCACAACAAGCCGGCTTCGAACATACAGAAATAACCAAAGAGTTAACTGAATTTGCAATAAACAATAGCCATGATGCAACAGCATGGTGGATACCTGCTCGTGGCTGGAACCGCTACGAATATGTTTACAACACTACTCCACTTAACGAAGCTCCACTAGCTCACACACCATTTACGTTTAAAACAAGTGACGGTACTCATATTAGTATTCATGAAGCTGCGCTTGTTGATTACGCGGGTATGGTGCTTAATCAGCGCCGTCCAGGCACATTTACAGCCGACTTAACCCCTTGGTCAGATGGTATTGCCGTTAAAAAGCAAGGCGCTTTTAAAACACCATGGCGCACCATTCAAATAGCCGACAGCGCTGTTGGCCTAGTTAATTCAGATATAATACTAAATTTAAACGAGCCTAATAAACTCGGTGACGTGTCGTGGGTTAAACCTGGCAAATACGTCGGTATTTGGTGGGGTATGCATATAAACACGCAAACTTGGGGTAGCGGTAAAAAACACGGCGCCACTACGCAAACCACAAAATACTATATGGATTTTGCAGCGCAGTATGGTTTTGATGGCGTACTCGTTGAAGGCTGGAATATTGGTTGGGATGGCGATTGGTATTTTAATGGCGATGTATTTAACTTTACCAAACCGTACGACGACTTTGATATAGCAGCGCTTGCTCAATACGGCAAAGAAAAAGGCGTACAGCTCATTGGCCACCATGAAACATCAGGCAATGTAAGCAACTACCGTGACCAAATGGAAGATGCCTTTACACTTTACGAAAAATCAAACGTAAGCCAAGTAAAAACAGGTTATGTAGCCGATGGCGGAAATATAAAACGTATAGACAAAAACGGTATTGCTCGCCATGAATGGCATGACGGCCAGTTTATGGTTAACGAATACCTTTATAACGTAAAACTTGCAGCTAAACATAAAATTAGCATCAATACGCACGAGCCAATTAAAGATACAGGCCTGCGCCGTACTTATCCAAACTGGATTGCGCGCGAAGGCGCACGCGGACAAGAATACAATGCATGGGGTTCACCACCTAACCCACCAGAACACGTACCAATGCTTGCCTTTACCCGCATGCTCTCTGGCCCTATGGACTTTACGCCAGGTATTTTTGATATGAGCTTTAATGGTTTAGGAGGCGATACAAACCGCCCACAAACTACACTTGCCAAACAACTTGCACTTTATGTTGTTTTGTATAGCCCAATTCAAATGGCTGCCGACTTACCTAAAAACTATTTGGCTAAGCCCGATGCGTTTCAATTCATTCAAGACGTACCAACAGATTGGCAGCAAAGTATTGCTATTGATGGTGAAGTAGGCGACTTTATTGTATTTGCCCGTAAAGAACGTAAAAGCACTAAATACTCAGGAAATGATTGGTACTTAGGTGCTGTTACTGACGAAAAAGCCAGAACTGTTGAGGTAAAACTCGACTTTTTAGAGCAAGGCAAAAAGTTTGAAGCACAAATTTATAAAGATGGTAAAAGCGCAGAGTGGAAAAACAATCCGTACGATCTAACTATCGAAAAACGTGTTGTAACTGCAAGCGATAAACTAACGCTTAAATTAGCCACTAGTGGCGGTACAGCTATTCGTTTTAAAGCACTTTAATATGATGGGCCCCCTGCATTTACTATGCAGGGGTTGATACCTTTATTGGCAAATATACTTGTGCACTTAAACCGCCTTCTGGGCGGTTTTCTAGTTTTACTTTACCGTCGTGTATATCAACAATGCGTTTAATAATGGCAAGGCCTAAGCCACTACCTTCACTGCCACGTGCAGCATCGCCTTGCTTAAAGGGCTCAAACACAGACTCTAATTCGTTTTCAGGGATCCCAGGACCACTATCGTTTACAGCGATAACTACATATTTTTTGTTTGAATTAAAGTAACTAAGTACTTCAATATCGCCCTCAGAATAACGCAGCGCATTACCAATCATGTTGGTAATTACACGTTTAATAGCCACAGAGCTTAAGGGTATATTGCCTATATTTGGATTACTTTTAAACGTAATAGTACGTTGATGCTGAAGCTCAGAATTTACAACCTCGGCAACTAAAGCATTTATATCTTCGCAACTTAGCTCTTCACGTTTATGGTGGCGTAAATACTCAATAAACTGATCGATAATCCCGTTCATATCTTCTATATCGTAAATAATACCTTCACGAAGATAGTCGTCTTCATCAACCATCATTTCGGTGGCTAAACGGATACGCGTAAGCGGCGTACGTAAATCATGCGATACACCAGCCATTAGTAAACGGCGGTCGTTTTCAAGTGCGGCAATTCCGCGCGACATTTGATTAAACGCGCGCGTTACTTCTATTACT
This sequence comes from Pseudoalteromonas sp. APC 3691, assembly GCF_030408135.1. Lineage (NCBI taxonomy): Bacteria > Pseudomonadati > Pseudomonadota > Gammaproteobacteria > Alteromonadales > Pseudoalteromonadaceae > Pseudoalteromonas > Pseudoalteromonas sp. APC 3691. The sequence goes on from NZ_JASDCB010000041.1 coordinate 19,299, forward strand.
TCTGTTGAGCCTTCTTCTTCTAATTTGGTAGAAAAATCGCCTTTACCTACTTTTACTGCAGCTTGTTGCAGTGCTTTTAATGGCCTATTAAGGTGCCTTGCAAACAACCACCCACCCAGCACACTTAAAAAGCCAATACTTGATAAGTAAAAAGTTAAAAACTCTAAGTTATTCTCTTTAAAGCCTTTAAGCGGTACTTTTACCCAATAACCTGGCGCTTGCGGTGCTTCAACCCAATAAATCAATGGATCAGTTTGGCTAATACGTACACGAGAATAACCACCAAGTTGCTCAGTCATGCTACGCGATAGCATAGAATATTCGCGGCTTTGCCCAAGCCCTTGACGCATCGCTTCGCGCTGAGTCATCACTTCAATGCCGGTAATTTCAAAAAACTTCGCAGATACTTCGTCGTTTATTTCAACGCCATCTTCCCAGTCAATAAATACCGTTTTAATTTGCTTAGCAAGCATCAAGTTAACTTGCTCAATAGTTGGTTTTACAACATAAAAACTAACCGTAACATAAGACACTATTTGATTTATTAGCAACAAAGCCGCCACTAAAAAAACAGTTTGCCCAAAAGCACTGCGCGGAAACATGCCCATAAATATTACTTTCCACCGTCGGGAACAAACACATACCCCAAACCCCAAACGGTTTGAATATATCGCGGATTAGCAGCATCTACTTCAATCATGCGGCGAAGTCGCGACACTTGCACATCAATACTTCGCTCAAGCGCACTGTAATCACGCCCACGCGCTAAGTTCATTAGCTTATCGCGGCTAAGTGGCTCACGCGGATGCGAAACAAGCGCTTTGAGCACTGCAAACTCACCACTGGTAAGCGATATTGTTTTATCCCCTTCACTCATTTCGCGCGTTGCTAAATTAAGCGTAAATTTACCAAAAGCGATTAAGTTTTCTTCAGCAGCAGGAGCACCTGGCACTTCTTTTGCGCGGCGGCGTAAAATTGCTTTTATGCGAGCAAGTAGCTCACGTGGATTAAATGGTTTTGGAATGTAATCGTCAGCGCCAAGTTCAAGACCAATAATACGGTCTACTTCGTCGCCCTTTGCAGTAAGCATAACAATAGGAATTTCATTTTCTTTTTGGCGTAGTCGGCGGCAAATAGATAAGCCATCCTCGCCTGGAAGCATTAAATCGAGAACCATTAAGTGAAAGTTTTCACGCTCTAGGAGTCTATCCATTTGCTCCGAGTTTCCTGCGGTTCTAACAATAAAGCCTTGCTCTACTAAGTAACGTTCAAGCAAACTGCGTAAGCGCATATCGTCATCAACAACTAATACTTTTGTGGTCTCGTGTCCCATAATCTCTTTCTTATTTTTATATCCAATTACTAGTTAATATAAATGAAAAACTTAATAATCAAAAACTAATTACTTGCTTAGATTGTTACTGAACATTTCAAAGCTTCCTTACTCGTACTTTATTACATTTTACGCTCGACAAGTTTTGGCAAATTTAATAACGTGCACACCATTAGAGTTAATAAAGAATTGGCCATGAAAACAAATTTAGTTACCCGCGAAGGTTACTTGCAATTACAACAAGAACACGATCAACTATGGAACGTTAAACGCCCAGAAGTAACAAAAATAGTTAGCTGGGCAGCCAGCCTCGGAGATCGCTCTGAGAACGCAGACTATCAGTACAACAAGCGTTTGCTACGCCAAATTGACCGTCGTGTACGCTATTTACGCAAACGCATACCTGATTTAAAAATCATCGACTACTCTCCCGTTCAAGATGGAAAAGTGTTTTTTGGTGCATGGGTCGAAATTGAAAACGAAGAAGGTGAAACTAAAAAATTCAGAATTGTCGGACCTGATGAAATTTACGACCGAAAAGATTACATATCGATAGACTCACCTATGGCGCGGGCGCTGATTAAAAAACAAGTAGATGACGATTTTGAAGTACCTACTCCTCAGGGTAAAAAACAGTGGTATGTAAACAGTATCGATTACCAAAAAAAGAAATAAAAAGTTTTGATTCAGATCATGTTAACTTTTGATTGTGTAAATTAAACCAATAAGCTATAACTGAATTATTCAAGTTGATTTGTTTAATTTGAAAGCAGTTAATTAAGGTCGTGGTTATGTCAAACATAGTACAGCGCATATTAAATAATGCCGTATTGTTTGCACTTTTAATGAGTGTAAGTTTGACGCTGCATGCCAGTAACACTGAAGTAAACCTTGATAACGCTAAACTATCTAATCACTTTATTGCTTGTGACATTCCTGACCAAGCAAACCTCGATTTTGACGTAGACTCTCACGTTAATACTATTACCTTTAGGTCGCCTCAACCACTTCCTAATGTCGTAGATTCTTTTTATAAGAGCACCAACCTAAACAGACCTTTTAGCACTGCGTACCAACGCGGACCACCTAGCTATTTAATTTAATTCATTATTTTACAACTTAATTAAATTTTATAACTACTAAGGTGACTACTATGTCTAACTTTAAAGAATTACGTACTCAAAATGTTTCTCACGGCGTTATTGCAAGCACATTTGCAGATGACCAACCATTGATTGATTTATCATCTCCAGCACTAAAAATGGTAAATAACTTTACTCAAAAAACGCCCATTCGTGCAGAGCATACAACAACGATTACAGATGCACTTAAACAAGTTAGTGCACAACAATCTGATTTTGTTTTAGTAACCGACGAGAACCAAAAATTGATTGGTCTTGTTTCTAGCGCCGATTTACAAAGCTCTAAAATTACTATTATTGCAGAGCGTTTAAATACCCCACGAAGTGAAGTAAGCTTGCGCGATATTATGACGCCAATTAGCCGACTTACAGGTGTAAGCATGCAAAGTTTAAGCTATGCATGTATTGGTGATGCGCTGCAAACAATGGAGCATCAAGGTGTAATGTTTTTATTAGTAACAACAGCAAGTAGCGAAATTTGTGGTTTAATTTCAGCTCGCCAAATAGCTAAAACATTACATATTCCACTACATATTAGCCCTATTGCTCACTCTTTCAGTGAAGTATTAGAAAACATTGAGCATCCTCACTAGGGCGCTCTTTTAGTTGAATTGATTTACTCCCCTCCCAACCATCTTAAAGCAAGTGAAATAGCTTGCTTTAAGAGCTTTTTATTACTACCTCCTGTGATATTATTCAAGCAATTAACGGCGCCAGTAACACGCTTCTGGTCTTATTTTATTGTATAAAAAGGTTTTTGCATGAGCGATATCTCTGCACGTTTAGCCGGTGAGTTAAACGCACAGCAGCAACAGGTTGTTGCAGCTACAAAATTACTTGATGAAGGCGCAACTGTTCCTTTTATTGCCCGCTACAGAAAAGAAGTTACCGGCGGCCTAGACGACACCCAATTACGCCTTTTAGAGCAGCGTTTATCGTATTTACGTGAACTAGAAGAGCGCCGTAGTTTTATTTTATCGACCATCGAATCGCAAAATAAATTAACGCCAGAGCTAAGTGCCGATATAACCAATGCACAAAGTAAAACTGAACTTGAAGATTTATACCTACCTTATAAAGCTAAGCGCCGTACTAAAGGCCAAATAGCAATTGAAGCTGGTTTAGAGCCACTTGCAGATGCACTATTTAAAGATGCTAACCTTGACCCAGAGCAACAAGCAGAGCAGTTTGTAAATGCTGAAAAAGGCTTTGCAGATACAAAAGCTGTACTCGAAGGCGCTAAATTTATCTTGATGGAGCGCTTTGCTGAAGACGCAAAATTACTTGCTAAATTTAGAAGTCACATAAGCCAAAACGGCGCAATTGAAAGCACTGTAATTAAAGGCCAAGAGCAAGCGGGTGCAAAATACCGTGACTACTTTGAGCATCAAGAACTTCTCAAAAAAGTACCTTCTCACCGCGCGCTTGCTATGCTTAGAGCCCGAAATGAAGGTGTACTTCAGTTAAATGTTAATCCAGAGCCTAGCGCTGAAAATTCAGCGCAACTATGTGCCAACATGATTGCTGACCATTACCGTTTAGATATTAAATATAAAGCGGCAAGTCCTTGGTTATTAAACGTTGTGCAATGGGCGTGGAAAATTAAGTTAGGATTACACCTAGAGAATGAATTTTTTGCAGCAATGCGCGAAAAAGCAGAAGCTGGTGCAATCGACGTATTTGCTAAAAACTTAAAAGATTTATTAATGGCAGCACCTGCAGGCCCCCGTACTACTTTAGGTCTTGATCCAGGCCTTCGTACTGGCTGTAAGATTGCCGTTGTTGATAGCACAGGTAAATTACTAGCTACACAAACTATTTTCCCTCATGCACCACAAAATCATTGGGATAAATCAGTGCGTACGTTAGAGCAACTTTGTCGTCAGCATAAAGTTGAGCTAATTGCGATTGGTAACGGTACTGCATCACGCGAATCAGATAAGTTGGTTGCTGAGCTTATGAAAGCAAACAGCGAACTTAAGCTTAGTAAAATTATGGTTAGCGAAGCGGGTGCATCGGTTTACTCAGCTTCTGAATTTGCAGCTAATGAATTCCCAGATTTAGATGTTTCTATACGAGGGGCTGTCTCTATTGCGCGCCGCCTTCAAGATCCTCTTGCTGAACTTGTTAAAATTGAGCCAAAATCAATTGGCGTTGGCCAATACCAACACGATGTATCGCAAAGCCAATTAGGCCAAAGCCTTATTTCAGTAGTTGAAGACTGTGTAAACTCAGTAGGCGTAGATTTAAACATGGCATCGGTACCGCTACTTACACGCGTATCTGGTTTAAACAAAACATTAGCGCAAAATATCGTTAATTATCGCGATGCTAACGGCACATTTACTAAACGTAGTGAGCTTAAAAAGGTTGAGCGTTTAGGGCCAAAAGCATTTGAACAAGCGGCTGGTTTTTTACGTATTAACAATGGTAGCGATCCTCTAGATAACTCATCAGTTCACCCTGAAGCTTATCCTGTTGTTAAACGTATTTGTGAACGCAATAGCGTCGATGTCAGTAATCTAATTGGTAACAGCGACTTTTTAACTAAACTTGCTGCTAACGATTACACTGACGAAAAATTTGGCTTACCAACCGTTACCGACATTATTACTGAGCTTGATAAACCAGGTCGAGATCCTCGCCCTGAATTTAAAACAGCTGAGTTTAAAGCCGGTGTTGAAAAAATTAGTGACCTAAAACCAGGTATGATTTTAGAAGGCGTGGTTTCAAACGTTGCTAATTTTGGTGCGTTTGTTGATGTAGGTGTTCACCAAGATGGTCTAGTGCATATTTCAGCAATCACGAATAAATTTATATCAGATCCGCGTGAAGTTGTTAAAGCTGGTGATATTGTAAAGGTTAAAGTTGTTGAAGTAGACGCTGCACGTAAACGTATAAGCTTTACTATGCGCTTAGATGACGACATTGACACAAGTAATAAGTCAGCAGCGCCAGCTACGCAAAAACCACAAGCACGTGCTAATAATTCGCAACCTCGCGCTGCAAAGCCTAAACGTGACAACGGTAATGCGTTAATGGGTAATGCATTTGCCGATGCGTTCGCTAATGCTAAAGTGAAAAAATAATACTTGTACAGCTAAGCTAAAACGAAAAAAACCGCGTAAGCGGTTTTTTTGTGTTCATTTTACGAAGTTATTAACCATACGCCGAAAAGCCACTTTCACTTTGTGGTGAACTCGTCATTTGATAAAAATTGGCAATGCGCCCAGCTCGAGCTTCCACATCGGCATCGCGAGATTGCTCTGTATTCGTGTCGCTTTCTGATTCTGCAGTGCTGGTTTCGTTGGCTGAAAGCTTATTACTTTGCTCATCGTCTTCGCTTTGCTCTTCTTCTGGCATCGCAAGTTCAGCTTGAGCAGCTGCCATTTTTTGTGTTGCATCAGCTGCTATTGATCTATCAGCTCCCGATGGTTCTGCAGGCGCTAATGCGGCAGCCCGCACGGTTTGCATCTTATCGATGGTGGCTTGCGGATCATTGGGGACTTCAGATACATCAATTTGTACCTCACCACTTACGGCATAGTTGGTGCCATCTGGACCGCGCTCATAACCATAGCTAGGCGATCCTGCATGTTGCCCGCCAACAGCAGCATGAGCTTGTTCGTGTACACGTACTTCTGTATCACGGGCTTTAAGTTCTTTAATTTGCTGTTGTTCTTGTTCGAGCTGTTGCTCTTCTTGCTCAGTTTCTTGTTGAGACGCTTCTTGTTCGGCATCTTGATCGGCACTCTCTGAATTTTCTGAGTTGCCTTCACGCTGCTCAATTGCTTTATCGTCAGCTAGTTTACCGGTAGCATCGTAAGTAGATACATCACTATTATTGCCTGGAAGTTTGGCTTTTTCAGCATCACTTTGCGCTTTGGTTTCTGTATTGCTTGCGCTACTAGATGCGGGAGCAGGAATAACTTCGCGTAGTTGGTTGTCACGCCGTGCAGTTTCCGTATAAACATTTGCTGTGTTTATATTGATAGACGGAAATGGCGTGACAATATTCATTATTACTAAACTTTAATATCGATTAACGTGCCAAGTACATCATCGGCCGTTTGAATTGATTGCGTGTTTGCCTTAGCATTAAACTCTTCAACTTTTAAGTTAACAAGCGCTTCATCAACACGAGCTGGTTGTGCTACAGGTGCAGTAATAGCTTCTTCAGGGCGTGCTGCGCTAAGCTGACGTTGCTGCGCTAATTGTGCATCATCTTGCTGTTCTATACTGGCACGGTTAATCTCAGCACTGGCTTTTTCAATACCTTGGCTAGCGCGATTAAACCCTTCTACACCACTGTTAAATACAGATCCGATTGGCATATTAAAATCTCCACCAAATAAACATTGTTTAATTATCGCTCAGGTTCTGCTCAAAATAAAGCTTTAAACAGGGCTATTCTTAGCTCTATTTTAAAGCATTGATTTAACGACAGATAAAAACTCACTTTTATGAGAAATAAATGGTGCGTGCGACGCTTTATCTAGTACTTCGTATTCAAACTCAGTATTTAGTACTGACATTTCACTAATTGCTTTATAAGGCACTAAGGCATCAAGTCGACCAAATACTCCTTTGATAGGTACTGGGCAGTGAGCAAATAAATCACGTAAATCGTCGTTTTGTAAAATATCTAAGCCAGTACTCAGCGCTTCGATTTTTGGTGCACTATATTGGTTTAATAATTGTTTAAGTTGCTTTATATCATCACGTGCCGACTCGCTACCCATTGCTTGAATAGCTAAAAAGCGATCTATGGTTTTTTCTCTGTGATTAACTAATTGTTCTTTAAATTGGGTAAGTACTTTTGCTTTTATTCCGGGCCAATTGTCACATTCTGCAAAAAAAGGGGTGGAAGCAATTAAAATTACTTTTGACACTTTTTCGGGCCAATGCTTTGCAATATACAGTGCAAATAAACCACCTAACGACCATCCCATTAAAATAGATTTAGGTTTTAACTGCCCACTTAAAATTACTGCTGCATCATGTAAAGTATAAGGGCTTGGGCAAACAAGGCTATTACCAAATCCCGGTAGGTCAAGGCTACGTACATTTCCTGAATATAAAGACTCAAGTTCTGGCTGTACTAACTGCCATACGCCCTGATTCATTCCCCAACCATGTAATAACACTAACTCATTTTGCATATTTGCCTAACCTTTACCAAACTTAGGCTTATCATAACGTTTAAATAGGTGGTTGTAATGCACGGAGTGAATCAATGAAACAAGCTGTTTTAAATTGGTTATTTCCCTCTTATTGCGTGCAATGTCAAAGCCCGATTACAGCTAATTTAGGGTTGTGTGATTATTGCCTTGAAGATTTACCGTTATTTGATTTTAGTAAGCATAATAATTTACTGCACCGACCCGATATTGTTGAGATGTTTCCTAATTGCGAGTTTGATAAGTTATTTGCCTGCGCTTTTTATCAACCGCCCTTTGAGCATTGGCTTAAACGGCTAAAATTTAGTAACCAAATTCATTATAAAAAAGCATTACAGCAAACTATTAAAAAGCAATTAGCGCAGTTTTTTGAGCAAAGCCCTACCTTGCCCGATACCTTTATTATTTTACCTCTTCATAAAAGCCGATTCATTACTCGCGGGTTTAATCAAGTAAGCCAAGTTTGGCAACCATGTTTAGCTAATTACGCGCCACTGAATAACGTACTTATTCGCAATAAAAAAACACAAGCCCAGTCGGAGCTATCTAAAGCAAAGCGTATTAAAAACTTAAAAAATGCCTTTATTTGTACAGAGGATATGGGCGATAAAACAGTCGCTATTGTTGATGATGTGATGACGACAGGGGCAACATTAAACGCAGCTACTAGTGCACTAAAACAAGCAGGCGCTAAACAAGTGTGGGCTTTTACAACTTGCTTAACGCCTATTTAATTATTAAAAAGTATTATACCAATCCGCAATAATACTTAATCATTTTGTTGGGCTAAACGTACCGCTACCGGCGTTAAAAAATTCTCATTTACGACTGCATGGATGCAGAAGGTAGAGCAATGCAGGAGCAATTGCCGAGACCAACTAAATAGCGAACTTTTTGCCTAGCTATCAACACGTTGTTCCATCCTCAAAGTAGATCACTTAATTATGCAAATTGGTATTATTCGCCATTTGCACGAAACGTATGACCAAAAAATAAAGCATTGCTTAGTAGTCGACTAGTCCCATACCAGTAACCTCTAAATACAGGGTCGTCGGTCATGCCGATTACTGTACCTCGTCCGTACGAGTGTGCAATTAAGCCCGCACCACCAGCAACTTGTTCAACATTAACAGCATCGGTAAAGCCTGCCAATAATGGATTTTTAGTGTAGGTAAGCACATTTACGAACGGCGCACCGGAAGCTTCTAGCAACCAAGTACTGTTTTTGAATACAGGCAATGTATTGCGCTTAAGTGAAAATGTAAGCGGATGAGTTAAATCTACATTAGTATTAACAATAGCACCTGCAATGTGCTGACGCCCTGCTAAATGATCTTTATCACCATAACTTAAACCTGTCGTTTTAAATGCACTCGCTAAATCTTGTCGTGATAGGTAGCTTGCTTTGAGTAATTGCTGATTAGCTAAAAATTTAGCGCCGCCTTTGTGACCCCAAATAACGCCGCCTTTTCTTACCCAGCTTTTAATAGCCACTTTGTCGGCATCAGATAAGCTATTGTAATTGCCATGAGCAAGCACAATATGGCTGTAGTCACTTAATTCGAGTGAGCTTAAGCGATTCATTTCAACAATTGTTGGTGCAACACCTACAAAGCGATCTAAGTAATACCACACTTCACCGACTTCGTACTGGCTTGCGCCTTGCCCGCCAATGAGCAGTACTTTTGGAGCATTAACAACCGCCATTGATCGCGACCCTAAATCGGCCCCTTTGCTTGTTAAGCCTGAGGTAATAGGTTTAATTGCAATACCAAACTCATTTTGTGCTTTATTTAGCAAGGTAATCCAATCTGTATTTGTTTGTAGTCCTGCCGGTATAATAATACTTCCAGGTTTAAAATTAATTTCTTCTGATGTTGATTTAGCCGTTAACGCTTTTAGCGCTACTCGTGCTTTTATACCTTGCTGTAATAGGCTATTTAACATTTTAGGTGCTAAATAATCATCCCACGAAAAACCAAATGCGTAACCCTCGGTGAGTGAAGAAAATGATGGAGTTGCTATTTTTTCCCATGCTTTATCAGCAACCTTTAATCCCCAACTACTTTTAACTTTAGAAAATGGCAGATTAAACGCATGCGCTAATGTCCAGCCTGATACATCGTAAAAAGTATTATCAGTAAAGTTTTTTTGCTCACTAAAAACCGCTTTTACCAAACGGTATTGTGGCTGCGCTAATGGTACAAAGTAGCTATGCGTACTGAAATTCTTACCATCTGCTTTTAATGATTTAGTAAGTGGGTAAGCGTTAACTTGATGCTGCTTTAACAATTCTAAAAAATGCTCAATACGGGTGTTGTCACTTGCACCTTCAACAACATAGCCTTCAAAGCTTTCATCACTGGCTAAATCAGCTGCCTGATTATAAAACTTAGCTTGGTAATCAAGTAAAGCAGTTCGGTTATCAACAGCCGCCTTAAAGGTTGATAAGCTCGTTACTAACTGATTTTTAATAGTAAAAGGAAAAGTCAATGTACCGTTTATGGTTTCTTGCACATGTCCGCGAGAGCTGGCTTGCTCAAATAAAATACCGACACCACCATTTACATCAGGATAGGTTGAACCTTTACCGTAATAGAAGTCATCAAAGCTTTCTTCGGTAAAGTACAGTGCGTTGTTTTTATCTAACGTTTTTGCGTGATAGTTAGCAATCGCTTTGGTTAAAGTTACATTTTCATCCGGTGTTATTGGGTGTTTACGGCTTGGAATACCTGGTTGAAAAAAGTAACTGCTATTAGGCCCCATTTCATGAAAATCGGTTAAGATATTTGGTTTCCACTGATGAAATTTGGCAATACGCGCGCGCGATTCAGGATGTTGTAGTAATAACCAGTCACGATTTAAATCAAACCAGTAATGGTTAGTACGGCTACTTGGCCAGTTTTCAACATGCTCACGGGTTTTAGGGTCACTTGATAAGTTCATGCCTCGGTTACTGTTGGCCCAATTAGCAAAACGAGCGAGCCCGTCAGGATTAAGTGAAGGGTCAAGTAAAATAACAGTGTTGTTTAATAACTCATCAACTTCATCGCCTTGAGCTGCAGCTAAATAATAAGCCACCAGCAATGATGAGTTACTACCTGATGATTCATTACCATGAACGCTATAACCCATCCACACAACAGCGGGTTCATCTTGGGCTTTATCATTATTATTACTTAAACGTGCCAGATGAGCTTGGCGTGTTTGTTCTATATTTGATAACTTATTAGCCGCAGTAATTGTTAGCATTACAAGCGGGCGTTGTTCATGCGTGCGGCCAATCACCTCAAAATTTATACGATCGCTTTTATCAGCAAGTATTTCCATATAACGTACGAGCTGATCGTGTCTCACGTGCCACTCTCCTACTTCGTAACCGAGTACTTGCTTAGGAGTAGGAATTGAAGGGTCAAATTTTACATCTTGTTCAAAATAATACGAAAGTGGCTTAGCTACACTTGAAAAGCTAAGCAACACCACCATTAATGTTAATACCAAACGCATATAAATCACTCAAAAAATGTTCGTTGTTTGCACGCTACCATTGCTTAAAATAGATGCCAACTTTTTATGCTCAACACTAGCCGCAACACGATGAGCGGAGTATGATACGCAGTATCCGAGTAATTTAGTCAAGTATAGATGGTTTTATGATTTCTATTTCCGAAACAGCGCAAGCGCATTTTGCTAAACTATTAGCAGATCAATCACAACAAACCAATATTCGTGTGTTTGTTGTAAACCCTGGTTCATCACAAGCGGAATGTGGTGTGTCTTATTGTCCAGAAGACGCTGTAGAAGCGAGCGATATTCGCCTAAACTTTAACGGTTTTGATGCCGTTGTAGATGCAGAAAGTGCTCCATTTTTAGAAGAAGCTGAAATCGATTTTGTTACCGACAAAATGGGTACTCAGTTAACGCTAAAAGCACCAAATGCAAAGGCGCGTAAAATAGGTGATGATGCATCGTTAAACGAACGTGTACAGCACATGCTAGAAACCGAAGTAAATCCACAACTTGCTAACCACGGTGGTCAAGTAAGCCTTGTTGAAATTACAGCTGCAGGTATAGCTATACTTCAATTTGGTGGTGGTTGTAACGGTTGTTCTATGATCGATGTAACGCTAAAAGAAGGCATTGAAAAAGAAATGATAGCTAAGTTTGAAGAAATCACCGGTGTTGCTGATATAACAGAGCACGAAGCGGGCGATCACTCTTACTATTAGGCCTTTTAAATGCTAAAGCAGCTTATCTATCGCTTAGGGAGCAACCCTAAGCTGAGCTTAAAGCGCTTTTTTCGCGGCTTAGCACTGTTTGTGCTAGCCGTGATATTCATATCTATTGGGTATTACACTCACTACAGCATACAAATAATTGGCGTTATAATTTTACTCCCCGCATTATTTTTTGCCGGTTGGGGCTACTGCGGTATTTTTGCTAATCGTTTTTCACAAGTTTTAAAAGATATGGGCCCTAAACACCACGACCCCGATCTCTGGAAATAAACCATTCATTTATTTAATCTAATAGCTGATTATTTATTTTTAAGTGGTAATATTTAATGATTAATGTAACCCCGCGCATTAACATAAAGCAGCTCATAGCCAGCCATAACCCATTATTTTCCCAGTCTATAAACACCCAAAACACACCAAAAAAACCAACTCCAGCGGAAAGTATCATACTGTTACGCATGTTCTTTGCTCTTGTGAGTCCAACAAAAACACCATCAAACAAAAAGCAGCTCATGGCCAAAATAGGCAATACTATTAGCCATGGCAAATAGTGAGTTGCCTCTTGAATAACCTCTGGCACATTGGTTAAAAGCTTTATTATAGTGCTGCCAAATAATGCAAAAAAAGCGCTATATAACACGCCAAAAAGCATGCCCCAAAATACACTTATTTTAACCCATAGTTCTATATTTTTAACACTTCCTTGGCCTTTAGCTTGCCCTACTTTTGCCTCAGATGCGTAAGCAACGCCATCAAGAGCAAAACTCACCAACATTAGAAAGTTAAGTAAAACAGCATTAGCGGCGAGTGTAGTTTCGCCAATTCGCGCTGCGTAGAATGTCATAAAACTAAAGCATAATTGCAGTATCAAAGAGCGAATAAATATATCTCTATTCAAACTCAATAATTCAGCCATTTTGCTAATACTTAGCCAATTCGGTACATTTAGTTCAATACCTTGCTTTTTAGCTAATTTAACCACTAAAAACAGTGCAAATACTAAAGCCGTATAATCAGCAATAAGTGAAGCCCACGCAGCGCCTGCAACTGCCCAATCTAAATAAACCACAAAACAAATATCGAGCACTATATTAACGATATTAGTGACGAGTAATAAATAAAATGGACCTCGACCATAATGCACACCAAGCATCCAACCCAGTAACACTAAATTACACAATGCTGCTGGAGCACTAAAAATACGAATGCTAAAATACTGATACGCTTGGGCGAGTACATCGCCATTGGCGGCGGAGAGATAAGCAATAGCGTGCTTTATTAATGGGGATAACACAATTAATAGCACAGCCACTGCGCTTGCAAGTAATAGGCTTCGTTTAAGTAAAGCGGCAAGTTGGGTTAAATCGTTTTTTCCGTACGCTTGTGCCACGAGTCCTGTGGTGCTCATTCTTAAAAAACCAGCAAGCCAAAATAAAATAGATATAACTGCAGAGCCAAGGGCAATACCCGCTAAGTAATGAGCGCTTCCTAAGTGCCCAATTACAGCAGTATCAACAATTCCTAACAACGGCACTGTGATATTTGATAGTATCATCGGACCCGCTAACAACAGCAAGCTTTTATGGTGTGCCTTATTATGTATAAGAAATTGTTTCATTTAGTATTGTTTATCCTCATTAGTATATCTGTGCGGGCTCAAGCAGCCGTTATTTTACAGTATCATCATGTTAGTGAAACCCTGCCTGCTGTAACGAGCGTTAGCGCGAATACTTTTACTAAACATTTAAGCTATTTAAAAGAGCACAACTTTAACGTTATTCCTCTTAATGAGTTAATAAGCGCGCTTCAGCAAGGTGAAACCTTACCTGATAAAACTGTCGCTATCACCTTTGATGACGGTTATAACAATAACTATGAACAAGCTGCACCTATTTTAGAAAAGTTTGGCTACCCGTACACTATCTTTGTAAATCCTAAATTAATAGACGAAGGCATGAGTTACGTAATGGGGTGGGGTAAGCTCAAAGAATTATCTAAAAAAGGGGCATTAATAGCCAATCATAGCGGACAACATGATTACTTACACCTTAAGCTTGAAAACGAAACTGATGCGCAATGGCAATCACGTATTAAGCAAGATATTCTTAGCTCTCAAAAGCGTATAAAAGAAGAAATAGGCCACGACTATAAATACTTAGCATACCCGTATGGTGAGTTTAATAACGAGCTGCAAGCACTTGTGACAGAGCTTGGTTTTGTGGGTATTGGTCAGCACTCCGGCGCTGTAAATAAAGATTCTAATTTTAGCCGCTTACCACGTTTTCCTGCATCAGGCTTTTACAGCAAACTAGAAACTCTTATTACTAAGCTTAACTCACGCGCATTTAATATCACCAATTTAACTTATCAAGATAGCGTTACACAACAAAATCCACCCGCACTCACAATTGAATTTAATATGGGTGATTTCCATAAGAGTCAATTTGCCTGTTACGTATCAAGCGTAGGACAAGCTGATTTAAAATGGATAAATAAAAATACAGTTGAAATAACCTCACCAAAAGTACTTAATGAAGGGCGCTCTCGCTTTAACTGTACTGCCCCTTCTATTTCAAGTCCTAGTGATTATTTTTGGTTTTCACAGCCTTGGGTAATTGAAGCGCCTAAACCTTAACTGCCTGATGTAATGTCGCTGGGTTATTTTATTAACTACTCTAGAGCACATCGAGTAGGGTGAGGCTTATGCCTCATCCCTCTCACAGAACCGTACGTACGGACCTCGTATACGGCTCCTGTACCCTTCACATTTTATCAACTTATTTCCTAAACGCTGATAAAGCAAGCCATCCCGCATTCACTTTTTCTATTGGATATAAACCAAGCTCCTCAAA
>NZ_JASDCB010000042.1:0-33900 GCF_030408135.1 Pseudoalteromonas sp. APC 3691
TGAGGCTTAACCATACAACGCCAAACGCGTTTTATGTGATAGTGAAACAAGCGAAGAAGTTAATATAACTAAAGTAGATATTACTTAGAAAGACTTAAAAAATATTATCAGATATTTTCCAAATTCATGAGGTGACTCTTAGCGCGTAGCGTTAAAGTTGAGGCACCTTGCGCAAAGAAAATGGTAGCACTACGTGCTTGTCATTAATTCTTTGCACCTAATTTGCTTGGTGACAATAGCGTTTTGGACCCACCTGACTCCATGCCGAACTCAGTAGTGAAACGAAACAGCGCCGATGATAGTGTAGCATTTGCTATGTGAAAGTAGGACATTACCAGGCTTCAAATTGTAGAAAGCCCGAATCTAACGATTCGGGCTTTTTTACGTCTGCAAAAAAGTGAAATATGAGTAACTAACATTACGCACTCGATTTCTCTCCAATTTATCTAAATGTACAAGTCGAACTGAATAGTTCATTACTTCAGTACTAAAGTTTATAACCAAATCTAAAGACTATTTAAAATAGTCCGTAAGCTTGAGTTTCTTCACTTTCAGATTCTTCTAGTTGTGTTGGTTTAAATATTACGCTTAGATCAATTAATACACTGTGCTTTTGTGAAAGCTTGATTAATCCTCGCATCATATTTTTAGTTTGTGGGTCTAGATCAAAACCAACCTCAGTGAGCTTATCTAGTGGTTTAATGTCTTCTTTTTTATAGTCGATATTATCTTCGACTTTATCTACCAATAACCCTACGTGTGGGTTTAAGCCGTCTTTAGTGGTAAAAACAATAATAGGTTTATAGTCTAAGGTTATTTGCTCTTTAGCTGATTCGAATAAACGCTCTAGCTGAATTAGGTTACTACGCTTAATTTTTTCGAGCAGAGCTGATACTTGTTTATAATCGCTTTGATTATGAGCTGATATAGCTTCTTTTACCGTTTCTAGCAATGATTGGAAAGGTTCGTTAAGTCGAGACATTGTTAGTTTTAAGTCTTCATTATCGGTGTTGAACTCTTTGTAAAACAGAACAAAATCTTGTAGTTCTGCATCATTGCTTGAAATAGAAGCCGAGCTATTTAGCAAGTTACTTTGAAGGGTATTGAACCAGTTTAATAGTATTTCTTGCCATGTTCTTAGTTGTTTTAGTACATGCGCATTACTTTGTTCGGTTGAGATATTATTTAAAATAATACCTAAATCAAACACAGGCGTTGGTATGTCCATATAATCTTTAACACCAATAAAGCTTTTATTATTGTTGGGTAAAGTTGTTAGATTATTGTCAAAGCGCTCTGTTAATAAAATATCGAGTATTTTAAGTGAAATTGTTTTGCAGCCCACTTTAAAGTTTATTAATTCCATGCCTTTATCTTAATTTACCTGTTAATGCTTTAAGGATAGAACAAATTAAATAAATAGCTTAAAGATGGATAAGATTTAATAGAGATAGGTAACTAGGAGTTATTAGATGGCACTAGTGAGGTTTTTTATGGCACGTTTAAATTGATTCTCAAGCTGCTTTTTTCCTAATAAACCTAAGTGTTGAATCACTTTTTCATTACATTCATTTTGCAGCACTAACTTTATTAAAAGTTGTTTATCAGACTCTGTTAATTGAGACATACAAGAAGGAGACTGATTCACTACCTGCCAGAGAGTCGCAGAGATATTAAATTGAGTGAAGTTACTGTTTACGAGCAAGGCTAATCGTTCGCGAGTCTCGGGGCTTACTAACTCATCGCTAAATCCTTCAATTAAAATACTTACAAGTTGCCAATCTAGTGTTTTAAAATGTGTTAAAAGAGCATAAAAAAAATCGTTTTTAAACTGCTTTTTTAGAGGTTGGATAATTGCATCTTTGTTGCTTAAGCATTTAACCACAAGCACTGAATGTTCAGCTGTGCTTTTATCGCGTTGATAACCCAGTTTTACGGTATCAAACCCTTGTTTTTGCCAAAAGTTAAGTAGCTGCGCTGTTGCGCCAAAGCTTGCACCAAACCAACTACATTGGCTTTTTACTTGCGACTCGCAATAGCTAAGTAGCTTTTTACCAAAACCCATATTGTGAGAACTCGGATCAATCGCTATTCGTACAACGCGAGCGCTCAACTGTGTTAAGTAGTCATTACTAAAACTAAGTTGTGAGAGGGTTTGAGCCATTAAATGACCCTGTGGGCGGCGCTCTCCGCTTATAACCTGTAGGGCAAGTTCTTCACTTAAACCACCTTCTATTGCGATTAAACATACACCAACTAATTGATTGTTAATTTTGCTGATGAATATTCGTTGCGATGGTGCGTCTAGTAGTTGGCGTAAATCGTTTACACTACTTTGATAGTGAGCCAATGCAAGCAGGGCAATAACTTGTTGCAGTAAAGGCTCATTGTTTACAAGGGATTGCTGAGTTATTTCGCTATGAACTGGCTGCTCTAATTGCTCACTACTTAACTCTTTATATTGTGCACCGAGTGCAAGCAAGGTGCGAATGTGCTTCTCGAGGGGATCGTGTTTAGCAAAACGCAGTGGCTCATCAAGCGTTACAACTTTAGAGGCTTTATAGTGCGCTTTTATATAGTTACTAAAGCGAATGGTATAACCCCTACCATTGCCCTCATACCCAACCAGTGTACTTGCAAAGACTATACGAGGGTAATGAGCTAGCATTTTTAGCAATAACGGTACAGGGATCGCGGCAGCTTCATCAATGAGTAATAAATCGCACTCAGGTAATGCATTTAATAACGCGTCAGGTGCAACGTAGTGCAAGTTGGCGAGCTGTTTATGTTCAGCGTTGTATTGCAGGTCTAACTCGTTGGCTAAATGTTTAAAGCTACTATGGGTCGCTTTAAACTGAGTGCTGCAAATAATTACTTTTTTATCAGCTAATTTTGCGGCTGCTAAGCCAAGTGCTGCCGACTTGCCTCTACCTCTATCAGCATTAATGAGTAAAGGCCTGTTGGCACGACCATTAGCTACTTTTACTATTTGTTCAACGCAGTTTTGCTGTGGTACATAATCAATTTTATTATGCGTAACAGAGCTGACGAGATTACTAATACAGCCATTTTTTTCACTAAAATGAAAAGCGGGTAATTGCTTAATAATAGCCGCGAAACGTTGATTAAATAAACTGTAGTCAATACTCTGACCGTGTGATTGCACTGTACTTAATGAGGGGTCTTGCCAAGAGGCTAAATCATTTAATTCGGGCAGTAATAAAAACAGTATACCGCCTGCTTTAACGGTGCCGGTAAGTGCTGCAAGTTTATCAGGGTGTAAACCACTAAAACCATCGTAAACAGCATGAGCAAATTCTTGCCCTAAAATTTGGTGAGTGCGAGTAGGCCAGTACGAATTTTTAATCGCGCACTGCTTTGATACAACAAGTGTATTGTTTTCATCTATTAATGAGTTAAGTAATTCATAACACCAAGCAGGGCTGCCCGTAATCAACACTAGCTGACGATGATACGCGCCAGCTAGTTGTTGTTCTAACTCATTTAGGTGAGCTTTATACAGCTTGTAATCGTGCATAGGCCGTTACTAACCATTTACTGCCAAGGTCGTCAAAGTTAACTTGTACGCGAGATTGCGCGCCACTGCCTTCGTAATTAAGTACGGTACCAACACCAAACTTAGCATGCAAAACTCGTTGCCCTAAGTTAAAGCCACTGTCTTCAAATGCGGCATGGCTAACTGATGCGCTAAAACGCCCGGCGGCAGGCGGGCGAGAAACCTGTGTTTTAATACGAATTTCTTCAACGCAGTCCTCAGGTATTTCGCGTAAAAAGCGTGATGGGCTATGGTATTTTTCTTGCCCGTATAAACGGCGACTCTCAGCATGGCTAATGTATAACTTATCCATTGCTCGTGTCATGCCTACATAACAAAGGCGGCGCTCTTCTTCCAAACGACCAGACTCTTCGTTACTTTGCTGAGAAGGGAACATGCCTTCTTCTACGCCCACCATAAACACTAACGGAAACTCTAATCCTTTAGCCGAGTGAAGCGTCATCATTTGAACAGCGTCTTCGTGTTCTTCTGCCTGCCCTTCACCTGACTCAAGTGATGTATGTGCTAAAAAGCCTTGTAAAGGCGAGCTGTATTCTTCGTCTTCAGGAAGTTCGTACTGGTCACATGCGCTAATTAGCTCTTCTAAGTTTTCTACGCGAGCACGGCCTTTTTCACCTTTTTCAGCTTGGTACATTGCCATCAAGCCTGAGGTTTGAATTGTGTACTTGGCTTGCTCATGCAAAGTTAGATCGCTAATTTTATCTTCTATTTGTTCAACTAGTTCTACAAACTTACTTACTGCACCAGAAGCACGACCAGATAAATGCTGTTGTTCTACAATTGCTTTTGCGGCATACCAAAGCGGTAATGATTCTGCTCGTGCACAATCACGTATATGGCTCAATGTTTTATCACCAATACCGCGTGCTGGCGTATTAATTACACGTTCAAACGCGGCATCGTCTTGACGATTACCCACTAGACGTAAGTACGACAACGCATCTTTAATTTCTTGTCGTTCGAAGAATCGCATACCACCATAAATACGGTATTTTAAGCCTTCTTGCAGCATGGCTTCCTCAAGTACACGAGATTGCGCGTTACTACGGTATAAAATTGCGGCATCTTGCAGAGCATTACCTGCATTTAACCAGCTGCGTAGTTTGCTACTTACAAAGCGTGCTTCGTCTAACTCATTAAATGCTGCATAAATAGAGATTGGCTCGCCATCGTTACCGTCGGTCCACAAGCTTTTACCCATACGTTCTGAGTTATTTTGAATTAATGCGTTGGACGCTTTCAAAATAGTCGCGGTTGAACGGTAGTTTTGTTCAAGACGAATGGTTTCAGCGCTAAAGTCAGTTAAAAAACGTTTAATGTTTTCGATTTTAGCACCACGCCAACCATAAATGCTTTGGTCATCGTCGCCTACAATCATAATGCTGTTAGTATCGCCAGCAAGTAACTTTAACCAAGCATATTGAATGGTATTTGTATCTTGGAACTCGTCTACGAGCATATGTGCAAAGCGTTGCTGATAATGACGCAGTAACGTAGGGTTATTTTTTAACACTTCGTAGCTGCGTAGTAATATTTCAGCAAAATCAACTAGGCCCGCTCTATCACAGGCCTCTTGATAGGCGGCATAAACACGCAGCATCATTTGCTCGTTAATATCGTAGGCTTGAATATCTTTAGGGCGAAGTGCTTCATCTTTTTTAGCGCTAATGTACCAGCCAAATTGTTTAGCAGGCCATTTTTTATCATCGATATTCATCGATTTTAATAAACGTTTGATCATACGTAGCTGATCGTCTGAGTCTAAGATTTGAAATGCTTCGGGTAATTTTGCTTCACGGTGGTGCGCGCGTAAAATACGGTGCGATAAACCATGGAAAGTACCAATCCACATACCACCAACCGGCGCTTTTAGCGTCTCTTCAACGCGAGTACGCATTTCTTTAGCTGCTTTATTAGTAAAGGTAACCGCAAAAATACTATACGCTGAGGCTTGCTCAACTTGCATTAGCCAAGCAATACGATGAACTAACACTCGTGTTTTACCAGACCCAGCACCTGCTAATACCAGCATGTTTTGTAGTGGGGCTGCAACGGCATCGCGTTGTTTGTCATTTAAGCCATCGAGTAATTGTGAAACGTCCATCGTTACGCCTTTTTAATCAATATTGTGGCCAGTATAACAGGTGTTTTTGTTAGGCTAAATAAAATACTGTTTTTATAAACAGCTATTTATAAAATAGTGTTCAAAACGAGTAACTTGCTAATTAATTGAGCGAATAGAAAAGTGCAAACACATAACAAAAATTGCTAATTTGACCTAAAGTTAGCAATTTTTACTAACTCTCTAAATCTAGACTAATTTAACTATTTGATTTGTAAGCTTTAATAAATTGGCATAGAGTGTGTAAGTAAATAATTATAAAATCAAATAAATACAGAGGTTAGTATGGCAGATCAAGGTTCTGGCGGTAACGTAATCGCAGCATTATGTAATATATTTTTTCCTGGTTTAGGGCAGTTAGTGCAAGGGCGTATTTTAGCGGCTATATTTTTTGCACTCGCTATTATAATAAGTTACGCACTAATTTATGTGCTTGTAGGCTTTGTACTTGTGCCTATTATTTACTTGTGGTCGATTATTGACGCAGCGCGTTATAGATCGCGAAGTTAACGGTTTTCAAGTTGAGTAAAATAGCGCCCATGTGGCGCTATTTTACTTTATATGTCCTGTGGTTTACGGGCGTTTACGTATATAATTACGCAATTAAAGATTTACAGGCAAACCCTATGGAATATCAATTTATTCGCGACCCTATTAGTGGGCTACGTATTAAAATAAGCAGTGAACACGCTATTATTGGTCGCTGGCTAAACGAAGAAATAGGCAAAGACAAAGTAGCCATGGTGCAAGCGCTTATTGCATCGGTGAGTTCAAGCTATGAGCCGCTAACGCTAAAAGGCCAAGAAATAGATTTAATATTAACGAAAGACGAAGCATTATTTGAAGCCCATGCGCTTCATCAAGATAGCGAAGATCTAATAGCGTATCAAGATGACGATTTAGCGCTTGAAGAAAATGGTTTAAGTAGTGGTTGTGGCTTTGAAGATTTCATTGATTTAATTGATTCATGGCATGAGTTTACGACGTCACGATAAACATAACTAGCACACTAATAAAAATATACAGCAATGCACAATCAGCATTTTATCTGTATTATTACACCAACGAACATTACGCCAATCAAAACGACAGGAACTGATATGTCTGCCAATTTAAACAAGCTAGTAGTGATGCTAGAAATGCAAAACGCCATGAATACTAAAGTACATGAGCAATGGTTTACTCAAGGGTTTGAATGGTACCGCGCTATTTGGGTTGAGTGTGCTGAAATGTTGGATCATCATGGTTGGAAATGGTGGAAAAAACAAACACCAGATACTGAACAAGTTATTTTAGAGTTGGTTGATATTTTTCATTTTGGTCTATCGCTTAGAATTGACGGTGAAATTAGCTACGAAGACTTAGCAAAGCAACTTGAAACTGAGCTTAGCAATGCTCAACAAGCTGATGACTTTAAACAAACACTAGAGATATTGGCGGCGTCTGCTGTTGCTGATAAAACGTTTAATGCAGGTGCCTTTGCCGGCTGTATGGCGCAAATAGGTATGAATATTGACGATTTATACCGAGGTTATGTGGGTAAAAACACCTTAAACTTCTTCCGTCAAGATCATGGCTATAAAGATGGCAGTTACATAAAAGTGTGGGGCGGCCAAGAAGATAACGAGCATTTAGTAGACGTTGTTAAAAGCCTTGATACCGAACATGCAGATTTTGCAAAATTAGTATATCAAGGGCTAGAAGCGCGTTACCCAAAAATTTAAGTCACGTAAGTTGAGTTAGATAATCTTACGATAGTCGGTAACACTTAGGTAATCGGCTATTTCGTTATGTGGTTGTTGGCTATCTGGGTTAGCAACTGCAAGTAAGTGCTCGATGCCGTATTCTCGTGCGGCATTTAATACCGGCACACTGTCATCTACAAACAAAGTGCGCTGCTTATTAAACCCTAAGTCTTTTTGTACTTGGTGCCACAAACTTTGTTGCTCTTTACTTACTCCATATTCATGAGTAGACACTACACCATCTAGGTAGTTATCAATCGCTGTATGCTCAAATTTAAGCATGACACTCTCAGGGTGGGCGTTGGTAAGTAAAATTAACTCTTTGCCTGCTTTTTTAAGCTCAGTTAAAAAATGAGGTACGTCTTCGCGCATTTTAATTAAATGCTGAGACTCTCGTTTAAGCTCCATTATAGGCAAGCTTAATTGCTGCTCCCAATAATCTAAACAATACCACTGTATTTGACCGCTCACAGCTTGATAGCGTTTTAAAATATCTGCTTTAGCTGCATCTAGGCTAATGCCTCTTGCTAATGCGTGTTGCGCAGGGATAACGTTAAGCCAAAAATGACTGTCGTAATGTAAATCGAGTAATGTTCCATCCATGTCGAGCAAAACGGTATCGATTTTTGACCAATTTAACATAGGAATTTCAACTTATAAGGTTTATTATTGAACTAACTGCCATGATAGCAAATTAACGCCAATGACACAGAAAAAGCACCCAACACCACCACAAATCCTCAGTAACAATGTTGTCGCTAAAAGCCGCCTGTTTACTGTGGAGTCTTTAGAGCTAAAGTTTTCTAATAACGAAGAGCGCCAGTATGAGCGAATTCGCGGCGGTGGCCGGGGAGCAGTGATGATTGTTCCGTTAAGTGCAGACAACGAATTACTACTTGTACGTGAATACTGTGCGGGCACAAACGATTACCAGTTAGGTTTTCCTAAAGGCTTAATCGATCCGGGCGAAACCCCAGAGCAAGCTGCTAACAGAGAGCTTAAAGAAGAAATTGGCTTTGGTGCTGAGTATTTTAAACCATTAAGAACAGTAACAATGGCGCCGAGTTACTTTAATGCCACTATGCACATTTTATTTGCTAAACAATTATACCCACAAACCCTTATTGGCGACGAACCAGAGCCGCTTGTTGTTGTTAAGTGGCCATTAACTCAGTGGCAGTCATTATTAGACCAAGAAGATTTTACCGAAGCACGCAGTGTTGCAGCTTTGCTATTATTAGATAAGTATTTAGCGATAGGAGCTGGCGATGAATAAACTAATTGAACCGTGCATTGAATTAGCTGAGCGTGCTGGCGATGCAATTATGGCCATTTATAAAAAAGGCGATATTGGCCAACAGGAGAAATCAGATAACACGCCGGTTACCAAAGCTGATTTAGCGGCAAATGATGTACTGGTTGCTGGATTAAAAGTCTTAGCGCCCGATATTCCTATTATGTCGGAAGAAACACCCATCCCAGCACTGGTCGACAGACAAAATTGGCAGCGTTATTGGTTACTCGATCCGATGGATGGCACAGGCGAGTTTATTTTAGAAAGTGGCGACTTTGCAGTAAATATTGCATTGATTGAAAATAATCACCCAGTGCTCGGGGTTATTCATTGGCCTGCAAAAGGTGTGACCTATTTTGCTACAGCTAAAAATGGTGCCTTTAAACGTGAAAACTCAATTGATAAGCAAATATCTGTAGCGCCGCCAGAGAGCTTGACGCTTGCAGTGAGCCGCCGCCAAAAAATAGAAGCGGTGAGTCAGTATTTAAATAGTCAGTTTACAACTATTGCTATTGGCTCGTGCTCATTAAAAGCTTGTACTGTTGCAGAAGGCAAAGCAGATTGTTTTTTAAGAATTGGTCCAACGGGAGAGTGGGATACAGGTGCTTCACAAGTTATTGTTGAAGAAGCCGGTGGTTGTATTACCGATGCAGAATTTAACCCGCTAACGTACAACCAACGCGAGAGTACTGAGAACCCTGACTTTATAGTGATGGGGCATCCAGACTGGGAATGGCAAAAAATGATTAATCCGCATCAAAGGTTGAGCGCAGAATAGCAATTTGATTGCTTTTTGTTCGGTTGAACAACTTTAATTAGTTTAGGCCTTGCATTAAATGTTTATTCCTATATAGTAGCGCTCTCTTCAAGGCAGGCTCGTAAATATTACGAAAATGTTTTAAAGAAATTACAGGCGCGGGATGGAGCAGTCTGGTAGCTCGTCGGGCTCATAACCCGAAGGTCGTCGGTTCAAATCCGGCTCCCGCAACCAATGTTTTTTATTGAAATTTGGTGCAATAGGTAGTTTTAAAAGGTCGTTGGTTCACTCTTCACCTTCACAACTCTCGCAACAAATTTTTTATAAGATTTGGTTACTGTAAACTCTAGCTTAAGAGATAAAATAAAGTAGTCGATAGACTTAAAATATACAGGCGCGGGATGGAGCAGTCTGGTAGCTCGTCGGGCTCATAACCCGAAGGTCGTCGGTTCAAATCCGGCTCCCGCAACCAATTCTTTAATTGGAAGCCAAGTTGTAATGTAGGCAACTTTAAAAAGCATACAAATTTCAGGCGCGGGATGGAGCAGTCTGGTAGCTCGTCGGGCTCATAACCCGAAGGTCGTCGGTTCAAATCCGGCTCCCGCAACCACTGAAATAAATAAGAATGAAACGACACGCTTAAAGCGTGTTTTTTTATGTCTAAAATTTGGTGTGTATATTGTGGCTCATAACCCGAAGGTCGTCGGTTCACTTTTTATAAGTTCAGGCTCCCGCAACCACTGAGATAAATAAGAATGAAACGGCACGCTTAAAGCGTGTTTTTTATGTCTAAAATTTGGTGAGTGTGGTGATTTAGCTTATAGGTTAAAGATCATCTTCACTGCATGAGGCATTCACTTCTCATAAGCGCAAGCTCCCGCCCCCTGAGATACACTTTAAAATGTTATAAACTTCTTAAAATAAATCGTTATTACTTAAAACCTTGTTTGGTTTGTGTTAAAACGACACAAATATTTTTAGGTTGTTACAAATATGACTGAACTTTACCACTGGTTTGATTTAATAGGCATTGCGGTGTTTGCTGTATCAGGCACTTTGCTAGCGTACGAGAAAAAAATGGATGGCTTTGGGGTCGTAGTTTTAGCGACAGTAACTGCTATTGGTGGTGGTACAGTGCGAGATCTAATTTTAGATGTTCCTGTGTTTTGGTTACACGATCAAAGTTACTTTTTTGCCATACTCGCTTCAGTATTTGTTACAACACGCCTTATAAATAAACAAAAGCCGATACCTCATTATATTTTACAAACAGCGGATGCGTTCGGGTTAGCTTTTTTTGCAGTAATGGGGGCGCAAAAAGCACAGCTTGTTGGTATGCCCGATATGACTGCGGTAATTATGGCTGTAATTACAGGCTGCTTTGGTGGATTAATTCGAGATGTGCTTGCACGCGAGATCCCTATGCTATTAAAGGGTGAGCTTTACGCTATTACCTGTATAGCGGGTGGTACTGTTTATACGCTTGGCATTAGTTTTTCGTTAGCAACCGAAATGGCGATGGTATTAGGCATGTTAATGACCTTATTACTTCGTTTAGCCGCTATAAAATGGCAAATCACATTACACGTTTTTAAATATCCTGACTAAACTGGTGTAATCACACCATTTACTAGGATAAGGAATGTCGTTAGCTCGTATATTTTCTCGTGCTCAAGTGGGCATAAATGCCCCTGAAGTTATTGTAGAAGTTCACCTAGGAAATGGTTTACCTGCTTTTCATATTGTAGGTCTGCCCGAAGCGTCTGTTAAAGAGTCGAAAGACAGGGTGCGTAGCGCACTCGAAAACTCACAATTTGGTTTTCCCGATCAACGAATAACCGTAAATTTAGCCCCAGCCGACTTACCAAAAGATGGTGGGCGGTTTGATCTGGCTATTGCGGTGGGTATTTTAGTCGCCTCTGGGCAAATAGTGTGTCCTGATATTCATAAGTACGAGTTTTATGGTGAGCTTGCTCTTAATGGTGAGGTGCGTGGTGTAAACGCTATTTTACCTTCGGTACTTGCTGCAAAAGAGCAAGATCGTTGCTGCTTTTTACCTCTTGCAAACGACAGCCTAGCAAGCTTAGTTAATGGCGTTAAACGCAAAGCCGTAAGCTCTATTCAAGAAGTATGGGGCGACCTACTTAATCAACAACCCTTGCCATTAAATATAGAGTACCCCGACTGCACTCAAGCCCCTGATTTTTTACTCGATTTAAGCGATGTGAAAGGTCAGCCTGGTGCCAAGCGAGTACTCGAAATTGCTGCAGCTGGCGGGCATAATTTACTATTTTTAGGCCCTCCTGGTACTGGTAAATCAATGCTGGCCCAGCGAATGGCTACTATAATGCCCACTATGTCGGACGATGAAGCTATTTCAACAGCTGCGCTTTACTCTATTATTGGGCAATCTATAGATTTAACTAATTGGCGACAGCGACCATTTCGTAATCCGCATCATACGTGCTCAGCGGTTGCTTTGGTGGGGGGCTCTTCAAATCCCAAGCCTGGTGAAATTTCGCTGGCACATAACGGTGTGCTTTTCTTAGATGAGTTACCGGAATTCGAGCGTAAGGTGCTTGATTCACTGCGTGAACCAATGGAGACCGGTACGGTTACTATTTCACGTGCAGCTAGGCAAATGGAGTTCCCAGCGCAGTTTCAGCTTATTACAGCATTAAACCCAAGCCCAACGGGGAGCCATACTGATAAGCGGGCAACTCCCGATCAAGTTATGCGTTATTTATCACGCGTGTCGGGGCCTTTTATTGACCGTATTGATTTGCAAATAGAACTACCTCGTTTAACGAGTGTTGAGCTACAAAGTACCAAACCAGAGGAAACCAGTGCTGAGGTTAGAGCAAGAGTTGAGGCTGCTTATTATGTACAGCTAAAACGCCAAGGTAAGGTTAATGCGAGACTTAATAATAAAGAAATGAGTGTGCACTGTGAACTTGCGCCTGCAGAGTTGCAATTTTTAGCTAGAGCAAGCGAGAAGTTGTCTTTATCGCCACGCTCTTACCATAGAGTAATTAAGGTGGCGCGGACTATTAGTGATTTAAAAGGCGCTGAAAACATTAGTTTAAATGAGCTTAAAGAAGCACTTAATTACCGCGCATTTGAGCGCCTTATTGCGCAATTAACTAAGTATTAAATAGAAAGCATATAGCCTTTACCGCGTACGGTAACGATGCGTTTTTGATCTTTTTCGTCATTTAATTTTTTACGTAAACGACCAATAAGCACATCAACAGTACGATCGTTTGGGCTCCAATCGGGCTGGCCTATTTCTTCTGATATTTTTTCACGGGATGTGGCTTTACCTGCATTACTAATTAAGCAAATAAGCACTTTATGTTCGGCTTCAGTTAAGCGTGACTCAACGCCCGCAGCAGTAATTAATGTGCGGTTATCGGGATGAAGCTTAAAGTCAGCATATTCTATAAACTCTTCGCTTTCGTCGTCTTCTAGGTTAACGGCAACACGCTTATAGAGCGCGCGCATGCGAAGCTCTAACTCAAGTAAATCGACGGGCTTACAAATATAGTCATCAGCACCTTGTGCAAGGCCTGCAATACGATCGGCTTGGGAGTCACGACTCGATAATACAATAACGCCAATATCGGTCAGTGTGTTTAATTCTTTTGCGAGCTGAAGCCCGTCGCGCTTTGGTAAGACAATGTCAATTATGGCTAATGATATAGCACCGCGCAGGTTTACCCGCTGCCTTACAATATTAAGTGCATCAGCGCCAGTGGGGTCTACCTCTATTGTAAATTCGGTATCTGCAAAGTGATTTTTGATGCGTTTAACGAGTAGTTCATCGTCTTCAACCAATAAAACATTAATAGCCATAGTACTTTATTTTGAATGCTTATAGCTCTGTATGGTAGCACCAATAGGTAAATGCTGAGAAGGGGGTTTATTAGTTTTAAGTAACTTAATATTTCAAAGGTGTATAAGACGTTATTAGAGGATGAGGTTAGCACCTTTAGACTAATTAAAAGGTGCTAAATAATTAATTCTACTATTAATAAATCTGTATTAAGTTGTTATTTTAAAGGTTCAGGCTCAGTCATTTTTATACATCGAGTCCCACCATTGAGGCTCGTTTTTTAGCTTTTTATCAAAGTATGCGAGCATGGTGTTCCACCAATCAAATCGTTTATCGCGTGCAAAAATTTGGTGGTCGGCGCCTTTGTATTCGATTAACTCTACGTCCTTATTAAGCAGTTTAAGCGCAGTGTACATTGTTAAGCTTTCGCCAACAGGTACATTGGTATCACTATCACCATGAAGAAGTAGCATAGGTGTTGTTACTTTGTCGGCATGAAATACAGGGCTATGTTGGCTGTAAAGTTCAGGGTTATTCCATGGGAAGCTATTTTTTGATGCTTCGCCAGAATATAAGTAGCCCCACCAACCTTCACCCCAATACGAGGTAATATTAGAAATACCCGCATGAGCTATTGAAGCACTAAATATATCGGTTTTAGTTGCCAATAACATGGTCATGAAGCCACCGTATGATGCCCCTAAATTTCCTACCTTTTCACTATCAACATAGTTGTATTTCTTTAAAAAGGCTTGCGTGCCTTCGATAATATCGTCTGCAGTGTAGTCGCCCCAGGCATTAACATGCTGCGCTGAAAACTTTTGTCCAAACCCTGTTGCGCCAGTAGGCTGTACTACATAAACAACGTAGCCATTTTCTGCCCATAAGTTAAACGGGTAACGACTTGTAAAACCACGCGTAACTGGTGAAGTACCGCCGTAGTAATACACGAGCGCTGGGTGCTTTTTAGTTTTATCTAAATTGCTTGGAATGTAAACACGGCCCGTTATTTCAACCCCATGTTTATTTTTAAAATTAAACTCTTCTAATGTAGGGAGTCGTGTATTTGCATAGCTACTTGGTTTTGAATCCCATATTAAATCTGTTTTATTTTTACTTACGTTCAGGCTCTTTAGTTGTTGTGGCGCTAAAGCGTTAGTACCACTTAATAAAATTTCGTTATTACGGTCGTGTGAGTAACTAAATTGTTCAACAATATCCAATCCCGTATTTAACTTTTTAAAGCGCTGTTTACTTAAATCGAATAGGTAAAGTGGCTGAGTGTCTTGCTCTGTTACTTTAATGAGCGCATCGCCGTTTTCTAAAACGTGCAGTTGGCCAATAGCGGGGTCGAATTGTTTACTGAGTGCTTTTACCTTTTTACCGCTTTCAGTAAGTAGGTAAAGTTGCCCGTCGTAGTTATTAGCAAGCATTGCTTTTGGTAGTGCTCTGCCTGCGCCATTTTTAAAGTCAGGGCCTGCAACTACATAAATATCTTTATTTGTATATTTGGCTAAATTAAACGTTTTGAATTTACCAAGCGATGAAAGCTTGTTTGATTTTAAATCGAGTTCGGCTAACTCTGTTTCAGGGTGGGTTGATGCTTGCATTGCCATTACTGGGCGGATCATTAATATTTTGCCACGGTTACTATTTGAATCTTCAAGGCTGTAAGAAAGAGGACCTTGGCTAAGTGCTTTTGTTAAACCACTTTTAGTATCAAGCATGTAAATTTGGCTGGTGGTACGTGCATATGACCAACGATCTTGTAGACCTTTATAGTGCTTGGTTAAGCTGTTAGTGCTCTCAGGTGATTTAGACCAGCTAAACAAAAGACTGGTGTCGTTATAAAAGGTAAAGCCATTGGCTCCTTCTAAATCGTTTGCTAATGTTTTTATTGAGAAGTTTTTACGGCTAAGTTGTTTAAGTTCACCATTTAACAAATACACTAAATATTGGTTATCTGGACTCCAAATAATGTTACTTGGTTGGCCTGCTTCGAAGCGATAAAGCGTTTGATTATCTGAATCTTTAAGTACAGTAACTGTATTTGCTTGGTTTTGTGTTTTATCGCTATAAGTGCGAGTAGTAGTAACGTACTGCTTAGCATTAGGTGCGAGTGATAATTGGCTGATTGTAGGGGCATCAAACAATTGTTTTGCAGATAAGCGTTTTGTTTTTGAGGCGCTAAGCGTAATTTTATCAACGTCGTTTTTAGGTGCAAAATCAAGCATTACGTCGTGCCAATTAGCTACTTGTTGGGCTACTATTAAAATAGAGTGAGTACTGTTATTTAAAGCTAACTTATAGCTATTTTTATCACCTGTTTGTAGTTCGCCATTAATAAATAACTGACCTTGCTCAATCCCTTTTAAGGTAAGCGTACCTTGTGTAAAGCGGGTTGTTTCAATATTAAATTTTAGTGCCTGTAACCCACCTAAAGTGAGCGCATTGATTTTATTAAACGGCTGCCAGCTTTGTTTTTTCCCAAATACAGAAAAACTATCTGAGTCTGCTTGTAGCTGCGGCAATAGGTTATTAATAATGGCATTGCCATGAGGTGTTTGAAAAGGCTTTAACTGCATGTCTTCGGCAAGTGGGCCGATAAACTGAATTTTTGATTTATCCAATGGTGCAGCTATTGCAGCAAAGCTTAAGCTGCTAAGCGTTAAAAGAGCTGCTGCGTACTTAAATAGCTTATTTTGATGACACCATGGTGCGCTAAATTTCATTATTATGCCTATTATTATTGGAAGTTTGGCCAAATATAGCATGTATTGATACCATGCTCACATATCCAATATAGAGGAGAGAAAGTGACTTTACTGATAGTTTATATGGTAGTGGCGATTGTTATTTCGTTTTTATGTTCTGTGATGGAGGCTGTGTTATTAAGTATTTCGCCCAGCTATGTTGCATCACTTAGGAAAGATCATCCTGAGCTTGCTAAACAGCTCGAAAAACTTAAAAACAATATAGATCAGCCTTTAGCTGCTATTTTAACTTTAAATACGGTTGCCCATACTGCGGGTGCTGCTGGGGTAGGCGCACAGGCAGCTGTCGTGTTTTCCGATGCGGCTGTAGGTATTGCATCAGCCATTATGACATTCCTCGTATTAATTCTTTCTGAAATTATTCCTAAAACCTTGGGGGCTAATTACTGGCGAGCTCTAACGCCAAGTGTTACTTACGCTTTGAGGTTTTTAGTTATATTGCTAAAGCCTTTTGTATGGTTTGCACAAAAGCTAACAAATTTAATGGGTCCAAAGCACGATGAGGCTTACTATATTCGTCAAGAGATAGAGGCAATGGCTGATATAGGTACGGAGTCGGGTGCATTACATCAGGATGAGTCCGAAATAATTCGTAATTTATTGCATTTTAGACATGCAAAATTATGCGACTTAATGACGCCTCGAACTGTAATTTTTAAAATCCACAAAGACTTAACAGTAAATCAGTATTTAAACGATCACGGCTCGTCGTCATTTTCTCGTATATTGGTATTTGATAAAGACAGCGACGATATTGTTGGGTTTGTGCATAAAAACGATATTATGCTGGCATTTCACCGTTTAGGTACCGATTACAAAATTAGCAAATTGATTAAGCCTATTTATACGGTGCCGAGTTCTCAAAATGTATCGTCGTTACTGCAAACTCTTTTAACAAAGCGCACGCATATATGCCTAGTTGTAGATGAGTACGGTGACGTGCAAGGTATTGTAACGCTAGAGGATATGATTGAAGCTTTAATGGGGCTAGAGATTGTAGATGAGCGTGACCAATCTACTAATATGCGCGCAGTAGCAAGGCAGCGTTGGCACAAACGTTTAGCAAGCAGTGCGCATATAGTCAGTGAAGAAGATAAACACACTCGGGGTGATAATTAGTTAACCAGCCCCGATTAAATATTAATACCGCTTTAAGCGGGGCTGCCATCAGTTTTCAGCCAATCTTTAGCCCAAGATATAAATTCGCCTTGTGGTTTAGGACGACTAAATAAAAAACCTTGTATGGCTAAGTTTCTTCTATAATGCCTCAAATAAACGAGCTCTTCTGGTCGTTCAACACCTTCTGCCACTAAATCTAAATTATCTTTACTTGTAATATTAAATAACGAGCTTACAACTACTTGAGAAAATAAATCTGTTTCTATATGGCTAATGAGTGAACGGTCTATTTTAATTTCAGTAAAAGGAAGGTTTCGAAGCTGATTCATATTAGTAAAACCAACACCAAAGTCGTCTAGCGATATACCAAAGCCATGCATTCTTAATCTGTTTAGTGTTTCTAATTGCATGAGACTTGAGAGTGCATGTTGTTCTGTTATTTCTATAATTATATTACTAGGCGTGAGTTGGTTTAGTTCTAAAATGAGTAGTAATTTATTAGGACAGTTTAGATCGTCGAGCTGAGTTGGCGATAAGTTAAATGCCATCTTAAAATCATGACCTAATTGTGATTTCATATTTTTGAATTCGCTGGTGGCCTTTTCAAAAAGAGAAAATGTAATTTGATTAATTAAGTTGTGTTTTTCGGCTGTGTTTATAAAACGGTTAGGTAAAATAATATTGCCGTCTTTACTTGATAAAATACGCGCTAAGACTTCAACACTTTCAATTTTATTGTTATCGGCGTTTATTTTTGGTTGATAAAAAGGCGTTATTTCATCGTTTTTTAATGCATTAATAAGCTCATCTTTTGAAATGGCTGACTCTTTTAATAAAGTGTGACTGTTTAATTGCGCCACTTTAGTAAGTAACCTACTTACCTGAGACAGTTGCACTGGCTTTGAAATATTACCAATGAGGTGAGCGTTATGTTGTTTCGCGAGATTGGCAGCTAAACTAATAACTTTATGATCCATTTCAGAGACAATAATTATCCCGCCTTGATAATGTAACTCTCCTAAATGACGGATTAATTCCATGCCGTCCATTTCGGGCATATTGAGATCAGTAAAAATAGCATCAAAATAGTTAATATCCTCTCTTACTTTTTCAAGAGCTTCTTTTGCACTCAAGCACGTAGTTATAGTGTTAGACATACCCAATTCGTTGAGTATGGCTTCCATAACGATCAAAATTGCTTTTGAGTCGTCAACAACTAAAATGTTAGGCACTATTTTGTTCACTGTTATCCCTTTCAATGTATAGTTTATGATTACTATAAAAGTAGTAGTGTTTTTTTACTTTGTCAGTATCAAACGCTTTTATTTTGAAAATAGTTACCGAGCACCTTTACTCGTGTTTTTAAGTTGATTAGGTATACTAGCGCCATTGTTTTAAACGGTCTTAATTATGATAAGAATAGATCTTACTTTAGCCGAGCAGCCATTTTCGCTTATGGTGTCTGGGCAAAAATTGTGCAGGTATTTCATGCGCAACAAGCCATTACCTTTGATAATCCTCGTGAAAATTACTATCAGTTTACTTACAACAACAAAGTAATCGGTATTGATACTGGAGCGGCGGAAGAGCAAAGTATTTCGCTATTTGTCGATGAGCAATTTGCGACACAACTGGCGCTACCAGCGCCGTTAAACGCGACACCTAAAAAAGGCTTTTTAGGGCTAGCTGCATTAGGCTTTAAGCTTTTTAAAAGTGCTAAGATAATTAAAGTAGTGCTTGCCGGGGCTTCTGTTGCAGGCTATGCGTGGTTATTTAGTATTGAATTTGCACTAATGCTAATTGGTTGCTTAGTTGTACATGAGTACATGTGCGAGCAATGAAATACTTTGGCATAAAAACCAAAGGTATTTACTTAATCCCGTTTGTTGGAGGGCTTGCTGTAAGTGACGATAAAATAACGACTCGTTGGCAAGATGTCGTTATATCGCTAATGGGACCTGCATTTGGTTTAATTACCTCGGTACTGGGTGTCGTTTTATATTACGCCACCGAGATGGAGATATTTGCAGGTGTTGCGGTGCTTAGTGCGTTATTAAATTTATTTAACTTGTTACCAATTTTACCGCTTGATGGCGGGCATGTATTAAAAAGTATTAGCTTTTCAATGCGTTCATGGATTGGTTTAAGCGTATGCTTATTAGGCGTACTATTTGGCTTATGGCTGAGCTACACCTTTGGCTTAATGTTACTGGTATTCTTTTTGTTTGTAGGTGCGCTGGAAATTGTATTTGAGTGGCGAGGCCGTCACTACTCACACTTAATGCCGCTAGATAAATATGGCCAAGGCTTTTCAGCGGTAATGTATGCAGTTGTAGTCGCTGGGCATGTAGCTGTAATGATGCATTTTGCCGATTCAGAAAATCCAATATTGAGCCTGCCGATGACTATTTTATCGAGCTAGTATTTATCGTTCTAGGTAAAAGTGGGCTGTAATATTTGTTACAGCCCGTTAAAAATTAATAAAAGCTCAATACCAGCGATATAAAAACCCCAGTTACAAATAACTGCACAACACAAAATCCCATAATATCTTTTGCTTTTAAGCCTGCGATAGCAAGGACGGGTAGTGCCCAAAAAGGTTGAATTAAATTAGTCCACGCATCGGCCCATGCTACAGCCATTGCAACGCGCGATATATCGGCGCCTAGCTCTTGCGCTGCGGGTATAACAATAGGCGCTTGTACTGCCCATTGGCCGCCGCCAGAGGGCACAAACATATTAACGAGTCCTGCACTTATAAAGCTGTAAAATGGCAAGCTATCGGCATCTGCAATGGCAATAAAGCCTTGTGATATTTGTTGTGCTAACCCTGTATCGACCATCACCGCCATAATGCCAGCATAAAACGGAAACTGAATAACAATACCCGCACCACTTGGAATTGCTTGTTGTAAGCTATTAAGCACATTGTGAGGAGTTTGATGTAGCGTAATAGCTAAAAACAAAAATACGGCAATAACGCTATTAAGGTTTAAGTTTCCGCGAGCAATAAAAAAGTAATAACCTAAATATGCCAAACCTAATAAGCCAATTGTCATACCGAGTAGTTTGCTTTGTTCCAAATGTTGGGCAGGTCTGGTTATTGTTGTGGGCTTAGGTGTTGTCTCTTGTAAAAGAGCTGGGTCGATATATACGCTTTCTTGCTCGCTTGGCAGCATATAGCGATTAACGAGCGGCATAATAATGAATAAACCAACTAATATGGCTATATTAAAGCCCGCAAATAAAGTGTGCTCTGTACTAATAATACCAATGCTGGCCTCTGAAAAGTGACCATCGGTTGCGATAGTTAAAGGAATCGAACCCGCTAATCCGCCATGCCATACAACAAAACCTGAGTAAGCGCTGGCTACTAATAATCGATAATCAACACGAGTATGTTTAGCAATTGCTTTGGCAAAAAGGGCACCAATAACTAAGCCAAATCCCCAATTTATCCAGCTCGCTAAAAGCGAAATAAGCGTGACTAATATAATTGCTTTAGGTGCGGTGCCTGCAAATGTTGCTAGCTTTTCTAATAACTTACTTATAGGTGGCGTACTTGCCAACATATAGCCTGTAATTAACACTAGTAGCATTTGCATAGCAAAACTTAATAAGTTCCAAAACCCACCTCCCCACGCTTGTAATACTTCAATGTTAGTTGCGGTTGTAAATAAGATCGCACTGACAAGAGTAATTATTGTAAGTAAAATTACAAATATAAAAGGGTCGGGAAGATAGCGCTCTACAATTTTAGTAAAAGGGCGGGCTATTTTATTAAGCATAAGCACAACTGTTTTGGTTATTATTTTAACGCTAATTAATCATGGAAAATCACCATTGGCAAACAGCATTTAGTCTAATATTTGCGGTTAAAAGCTTAAACATTGCTTAAAAGCATCGCTTACAGTAACGTACTGTTTATAGATAATTTACTAACGAAGACTTTGTATTATGCCGGTGATATTTAAAAGGCTAGCGTTACTTGTTCGCGCTCATATAGATCAGTTGAGTTGGCAAGCAGTGGCATTAGCTATTTTGACTCATATGCTATTAACATGGAGCTTATTATTTATAGCGAATGAGAAAGCGTTAACCTCGCTTACTACCTTTTTTTACTATTACACAGTAACAACATCAACAGTGGGGTATGGTGACTTTAGTCCA
The DNA here is from genome assembly GCF_030408135.1 of Pseudoalteromonas sp. APC 3691. Taxonomy (NCBI): domain Bacteria; kingdom Pseudomonadati; phylum Pseudomonadota; class Gammaproteobacteria; order Alteromonadales; family Pseudoalteromonadaceae; genus Pseudoalteromonas; species Pseudoalteromonas sp. APC 3691. The sequence continues at coordinate 21,394 of NZ_JASDCB010000042.1, forward strand.
ACTACTGATCTTGGTCGTTGGGTGGTTGCATTAATACAAATTCCATTTGGTTTAGCTTTATTTGGTGTTTTGCTAGGAAAAGCAGGACAAACTGTTACTTACTTAATTAGGCGCGCTATGACTGGTGATAAAAACTTTGCCCACAGTAACCACCATATTATTATTTTTGGTTGGCACGACACTCGTACAAAAAAGATGATTGATTACATTTTGGCAGATACGAAACGTACTGACCGTCGTATTTTACTCGCGGTAACAGAGCAAATGGATCATCCTTTTTTAGCTAACGAAAGCGTTGATTTTGCACGTTTAACGAGCTTTACTAATTTAGCTGAGCTAGAGCGGGTAGCTATTCGTAGTGCTGATAAGGTGATTATTGATGGTCAAGATGACGATCAGACATTTACAACAGCCCTGCGCATTAGTCGCTTAGTAAAAGATGATTGTCATATAAGTGCTCACTTTTTGGATGAAACCAAAGTTGAGATGATGTTAGAGCATTGCCAAAATGTAGAGTGTAGTAGTGCAAAATCAGCTGAGATACTCGTACGCTCAATGCAAGATCCAGGTTCGAGCCGTGTGCAAGAGGAGCTGCTATCTACTTTGCATGGTGATACACAATTTAGTTTGAAAATACCAAGCGGCTGCAAAGATATGGAGTTTGGTACTTTGTTTCATCATTTTAAGCTTGAGCATGATGCAATACTGTTGGGTGTTGCTCATAATTTAAGTGCGCAAAATATGGATTTAAATCCACCATTAGATTACAAAGTAAGTGAAGGCGATATTCTGCACTATATATCGGTAGATCGAGTATTAAGTAGTGAAGTAGACTGGTCGAGTCTAGAAAAATAATGAATGAAGTTGTATTTTTAATTGTTGTTTTAAGTGCTTATATATTACCTGTCGTTATTGTACTCAACAGTAGGCGTACACAGGGTCATGAAAAGAATGGCTGGCTAATGGGAATAATTATATTTTCTTGGTTAGGGTTAATGATGTACTTTGCCATTGTGCCCAAGTATGGGCACAAAAAGAAAAAGGCCAAATAGAGTAGTTGGCCTTTACAGCCGCTTTTACTGGCGTAACTACTCTTCTAGTTGCTTAATTTTATGCTCAATTAAAGGATCGTCAGGTACAAGTTGTTGAGCAACTTCTAATAACTGAATGGCATCATTAGGATGCTCATCTTGATGCTTGAGGGCAACATCTATTAATGGCTGAATATCAATTTTTGCCTGATGTTCCTGTACGTGAACTTCTTTTTCATCAATCAAAATATTATGAGCTTTGCTTAATAGTGTTTGACGGTGAGCTGAGTTTACATTCGCTTTATTAAGGCTTTTGTAATAATCCTCTTTAAAACGTAAGGTTTTAGTTTGCAGACGAAACTGCGCAATATCAATTTGCTGATGCTGGATAAAATCGACGGCTACTTGCTTATAAAATCCAAACTTATTCAAATATGTGGCATGTGTGCCATGTCCCATACCAAATACTCGTAAGTGAGTTAACTGCTTATAGCGCTTAGCGTGCATTCGGTCTATACGATTAGTAGGATCGTAAATAATATAGCCTTGGGCATCTCCTAAATCTAGATCGTGATAATCTTGCTGCCAATCAAACTGCTGAGCTATATCGGTACTAGAGCGGTCATCCCACGGTACTAATTCTTTATTTTTAGTACTTACCGGATGGAAGAACAACACCTGATTTAGCTTTAATAGTTTAGCAAAAGCGCCAACAGCAAATCCGCCACGACTTAAACCATAGCCAAGTCGACAATTAAACGGCGTAAGTAATGTTGATAATTGCTCGAGAAAAAAGATTAAATTACGATTACGAAACCAATTACTTTTACCTAAATGCTGAAAAGCGATTACGTTTACGTTTTGTTTTTGAGCTAAGTGATAACCCCATGGTGCAAAATCAGGGTGAAGATCTTGCTCTTGCACGTTAGTGCCAGCAGGGGAGAAGGTAAAAAGCAGGGGTTTATTAACGTCAACAAAATCATACTTAACAAATACATCGCCGAGTAAATCATTACCCGTCATGGGTAATCGAGTTTGTTGCTCATTGCGCGGGAGAGTTAACCATTCATCTAACCAATACAGTAATTTCATTAATCCTCCAGCTATAAGTCGGCGCGGATCATATCAAACTCAGTGAAATTAGGTCAAACCGAGGAGGCGTTACTGCGCCATTTTAATTATTTCATCCCAATCATTTTTAGTGACGGGCATAATTGATAGTCGTCCGCCTTTTTTAAGTGCAATTTCAGTAATATTGTTATTGGCTTTAATATCTTTAAGGCTAATTAATTTTTTTAAATGGCTTTGGTAAGTAACTTCAACAACAACCCAGCGTGGTTTGTCGCTGGTGGCTTTTGCATCGTAATAGTCGCTACTTAAATCAAATTGGGTGGGGTCTGGGTAGGCATCTTTTGTAACCTCGGCAATGCCCGCTACGCCCACGTGTTTACAGCTTGAATGGTAAATCATTACTGAATCCCCGACCTTAACGCCATCACGCATAAAATTTCGTGCTTGATAATTACGCACGCCTTCCCAAAGAGTCGTTTGTTTTGGTGCGTTTTTTAAATCATCTAATGAAAACGCATCGGGTTCAGTTTTAAATAGCCAGTAAGCCATAACAGTATTCCTAACAAATATTTACTTCCCACTATTGTATAGTATCATTTGCATACTAGGGTAATGAGGAAGAAGTAATGAGCCAAGTATTAGATGATTTATTGTCGTTGTTAACACTTGAAGAAATTGAGCAAGGTTTATATCGAGGACAAAGCCAAGATTTAGGCTTTGGTGCTGTGTTTGGCGGTCAAGTTATGGGGCAGGCGCTTTCTGCCGCTAAAGAAACTCTACCTGAGGGGCGTATAGTTCATTCATTACATTCTTACTTTTTACGCCCAGGCGATCCAGCTAAACCGATTGTTTATGATGTAGAAACTATTCGCGATGGAAAGAGCTTTAGTACTCGCCGAGTAAAAGCGATTCAGTACGGTAAGCCAATCTTTTATATGACAGCGTCATTCCAAGGTGAAGAAAATGGTTTGTCGCATCAAGCGACAATGCCTGATGTTCCCGCACCTGAAGAACTACGTTCATCGCTTGAGTTTTACCAAGATAACGCTTCACATATCCCTGAAGTCATCCGTAATAAGTTTACTCGTGAAATGCCAATTGAAATGCGACCGGTTACTTTTCATAACCCGTTTAAACCAGAAGTTATGGAGCCGGTAAAGCATATTTGGTTTAAAGCTAATGGTGAAATGCCAGACGATCAGCGTATCCACAATTACTTATTAGCGTATGCGTCTGATTTTGAGTTTTTACCAACTGCATTACAACCTCATAGTGTATCGTTTATGCAGCCAAATATGCAAGTAGCGACCATAGACCACGCAATGTGGTTTCATCGCCCGTTTAGAATGGATGATTGGATTTTGTATTCAATTGATAGTCCAAGTGCGAGTAATGGGTGTGGTTTGGTACGCGGGCAGTTTTTTGATCGCCAAGGCAACTTGGTTGCCTCAACAATGCAAGAAGGGGTTATGCGTCAGCGCTAATCCCCTTTTATAGATATAGTACTAGTTACACTGATCTTGTACTATATCGCTGATTGACTGCCAGACGCGTGCTGGCAGTAATGTTTTAAGGTGTGCATAGGTTTCGCAAAGTTGTGTACTGCCTACTAAGCCCTCATCACCTTCTGTTATTAACGACTCACCACGTAAGTTTTCGATAAAACTAACAAGTACTTTTTTATCAAAAAATTCAGGTGTTTTAATACCATGCAGTGTACCTAAACGCTGTGCAAGCACTTGGCTCTCTCTTTCAAGCTCGGCTTTTTCAATGCCATCACTTGTTTGAATAAAACCAATCACAATAGCGTAACGTTGTAGAGTAAAACTAAGTGCTCGTCCAAGCATCTCTAGCTTAGCTAAGCAGTCATTACCGTTTATTATATGAATGTTATTGCCATCAAACTCAATTAAATTTTGATCGGCAAAATTAGCTAAAATACGCGTTATATAGTTTTCATCAAGAGGCTGTAAATACCATTCTTTAGCAAATAATGGATAAAACGTTTTTACAAGTTGCTGGCATTGCTCAATAGTTGTGCTGTGTTGTTTAAATAGATGTAGTGCAATTAAGCTTGGTACTGCAAACAAGTGCAAAATATTGTTGCGGTAGTAATTAAACAATACTTTTTCTTTATCGCTAATAGTAATAATTTCGCCAAATTCATCACTGATAACTTCAAACTTATTCAGCTTTAATGCATGCTTTAGTAATTGCTCTGGTGTTTCGTCTGGCGCGGTTACTTTATCGCTATAGCTGGCATCGCGCTGTAAACGCAGATAAAAATCAAGTTGTGCTAATAGCTTTGGTTTACTCAATGCTTGTTTATCGTTAACCAGCAATATCATCGCTAGTAAGTTAACCGCATTAAGCGCCGCTGCATTATTAATTTTAACCATTACTTGGTCGGCAAGTTTAGTTACTTGTGGCGCTAACCATTGCGGCTTTTGCACATCGGTAGGGTGTATTGAATCACGCCAATCAGGTTGGTTATCGTTTAAGTATTGGTTAATCGAGATTGGATCACCAAAGTTTAAATTACCACGACCGTAGTTTTTGAGGTTTTTGATTGCCTTAAAAATACCAAATATAGATTCGCCTTTTTTATCTTTTCCATCCAGCTCTTTAAGGTAGGTGTTAATTTCCATGACGTGCTCGTAGCCAATGTACACAGGAACGATAGATATTGGTCTGTCTATTCCGCGTAGCATTGCTTGTAATGTCATAGATAGCATACCCGTTTTAGGCGGAAGTAAGCGCCCAGTTCGGCTTCGACCGCCTTCCGTGTAAAACTTAACAGAGTAACCTTTAATAAACAGTTGGCTTAAATACTCTTTGAATATGGCAGAATAAAGTTTATTGCCTGCAAACGAGCGACGAATAAAGAATGCCCCAGAGCGTCTAAATATGCCACCGGCAGGGAAAAAGTTAAGATTTATACCTGCAGCTATATGTGGTGGAACTAAGCCTAAATGATAAATAGAGTAAGTAAGCAGTAAGTAATCCATATGACTGCGATGACAAGGCATATAGATTATTTCATGGCCTTTATCTGTTAGTTCATGAATTTGTTCTGGGTGTTTAATATCAATACCGTTATAGAGCTTATTCCACAACCAAGTTAAAAATCGCTCGGCCACACGTATCATTGCTTCAGAGTAATTAGCGGCTATCTCATCAAGTAGCTTAAGTGCATTTTGGCGGGCTTCTGTTTGGCTAATGTTTTTAGCTTTAGCTTCATCTTGAATTGCTTTTTTTATTGTAGGTGACGCTAATAATGAATTAAATAATTGTTCACGAGAGGGCATTTTAGGGCCTGTAGCAGCTAGCTTTTGGCGCTTAAAGTGAACACGTGCTACACGTAATAATTTATGTGGTAACTCGCTTACATCGGCTTTTTCATTGACTAAAAGCGATAAGTCGAGTGGTTGGCTAAAGCGAATAAAGTTGTCGCGTCCTGAAAACAACACCACAAAAAACTTTCTAAACCAGCTAGGTGTTAGAGAGTGCGTAATTAAAGTTCGTAGCCCCGGCTTTTCTTTACCCGGGTCGCGACCCCATAAAATAGTAACCGGAACCACTTGTACGTTTTGCTGCCCACTTTGTATTAGGTATTCAATAATTTGTTTACCTTGAGCTAAAGCATTGGTTGGCTTAGCTTCATCACCAAAAAGTGGTGGTGGATTTTTAATACCAATAAAACGGTCTAAATCTTGGTTACCTAATACTTGCTCTTCAGTTGGGCTAGGTAGACCATTTTTTTTACACGCATGTGCGAGAGCCGCTAAATCAAATCGTGAATTTAAACGCACTATATAAAATGTAGGGTACTCAGGGTTTAGATCATACTGTTTAATCGGATTTTCTGGCAGCACTTTGCTTTTTACAAATAAGCGGCTAAATCCAGCAGACATAACATTTAAACAATAATTAAAAATACGCATCGACTCACCATATTGAGAGTATTAAGGGCAAAATTAGCGCAACAGGATACCATAATATCTAAAAATCCCTTAGTTTGCGCAATTAAGATGTTTAGTTGTTTGTTGACTAGCATCAAAAGCATTAGTTCAAGTATAGCTATTGAACATGTATGGACGCATATTTAATCAAATTAGTATTCATTACATTGTTTCTAAATAGTTGTTGCATTTATCACCAATACCTCTATAATACGCAGGCTTTCAAAATTCCTCTGGGAATTAGAAAGGATAAATTAAGCTTGGATTTCAAGCTAATAAACAGGAGTTCCGATTTGGAACTCAACGTAGATATAATCAAACAGCCGACATCTTAAGTTTTAAGATTGTTTCGGTCGTTTTTTTATGCTCTTTTATATGCTCTTTATATTGAGGTTAAGAATGTCAAATCAACGCATTCGTATTCGCCTAAAAGCTTTTGACCACCGTTTGATTGACCAATCAACGGCAGAAATCGTGGAAACTGCGAAACGCACTGGCGCACAAGTACGTGGTCCAATCCCACTACCTACACGCTTTGAACGTTTTACTGTACTAACTTCACCGCACGTTAATAAAGATGCGCGTGATCAGTACGAGATCCGCACCCATAAACGTCTGATAGACATCGTAGAACCAACTGACAAGACTGTAGACGCGCTTATGCGTTTAGATCTTGCTGCTGGTGTTGATGTTCAAATCAGCCTGGGTTAATCGAAAGATTAGAGAGGTTTTAGGAAAATGGCATTAGGTCTAGTCGGTCGTAAAGTGGGTATGACACGAATCTTCACTGAAGATGGTGTATCTATCCCTGTGACAGTTATTGAAGCGACACCTAACCGCATTGCTCAGATCAAATCTGACGCAACAGACGGTTATAACGCGCTTCAAGTAACCGCAGGCACTAAAAAAGCAAGTCGTGTAAACAAAGCTAAAGCGGGTCATTTCGCTAAAGCTGGTGTTGAAGCGGGTCGCGGTCTGTGGGAATTCCGCCTTAACGGTGGTGAAGGCGATTTTGAAGTAGGCGCTGAGCTTACTGTTGAATTATTCAACGAAATCAACAAGGTTGACGTAACCGGTACTTCTAAAGGTAAAGGTTTCCAAGGTGGTGTTAAGCGCTGGAATTTCAGCATGCAAGACGCTACACATGGTAACTCTCTATCTCACCGTGCTCCTGGTTCAATCGGTCAAAACCAATCACCTGGTAAGGTGTTTAAAGGTAAGAAAATGGCCGGTCATATGGGTGCTGAGCGTGTAACGACTCAAAACTTAGAACTAGTTCGCGTTGACGCTGAGCGTAATTTGCTTTTAGTTAAGGGTGCAGTACCTGGAGCTATTGGCGGTGACGTTATCGTTAAACCAGCTGTTAAAGCATAAGTCCTGGAGATTTAGTGATGGAATTAGCAATTAAAGACGCTTCTGGCGGTCTTGAAGTTTCTGAAGCTACTTTTGGACGTGAGTTTAACGAAGCATTAGTACATCAAGTAGTTGTTGCATACGCAGCAGGTGCTCGTCAAGGTACTCGTGCTCAGAAGACACGTTCTGAAGTAAGCGGTGGTGGTAAAAAACCATGGGCTCAAAAAGGTACTGGCCGTGCACGTGCCGGTACAATCCGTAGCCCAATTTGGCGTTCAGGTGGCGTTAGCTTTGCAGCTAAACCACAAGACCACAGCCAAAAAGTAAACCGTAAAATGTACCGTGGTGCGATTAAAAGCATCTTATCTGAATTAGTTCGTCAAGAGCGTTTAATCGTTGTTGAAAGTTTTGCTCTAGCAGCACCAAAAACTAAAGAACTAGTTGCTAAGCTTAAAGAACTTGAGCTTAAAGATGTTCTTATCGTGACTGAAGAAGTAGATGAAAATCTTTTCTTATCGGCACGTAACCTTTATAAGGTTGACACACGTGATGTAGCTGGTATCGATCCTGTAAGCTTAATTGCTTTCGATAAGGTACTTATTACAGCCGCTGCTGTTAAGCAACTTGAGGAGGCGCTAGCATGATTCGCGAAGAACGTCTTTTAAAAGTGATCCTTGCTCCACATATCTCTGAAAAAAGCACAATTGCTGCTGAAGAAAACAATACTATTGTTTTTAAAGTAGTAAATGACGCAACTAAAGCTGAAATTAAAGTAGCAGTTGAGAAGCTTTTTGAAGTAGAAGTAACTGGTGTTCGCACACTTAACGTTAAGGGTAAAACAAAACGTACTGGCGCACGTTTCGGTCGTCGTAGCGACTGGAAGAAAGCTTACGTTACTCTTAAAGAAGGCAGCGAGCTAGACTTTGTCGGCGGCGCCGAGTAATAAGGGGATAGAATTATGGCACTTCAAAAGTGTAAGCCTACTTCTGCGGGCCGTCGTCACCTAGTTAAAGTGGTTAACTCTGATCTACATAAGGGTAAGCCATACGCACCACTTTTAGAGAAAAACTCTAAATCAGGTGGTCGTAATAACAATGGTCGTATTACGGTTCGTCATATCGGTGGTGGTCATAAACAACACTACCGTTTAATCGATTTTAAACGTACTAAAGATGGCATTCCAGCTACTGTTGAACGTTTAGAATACGATCCAAATCGTAGCGCAAACATCGCTCTTGTATTATATGCAGACGGTGAGCGTCGTTACATTATCGCACCTAAAGGCTTAAAAGCTGGCGATGCAATCCAGTCTGGTGTTGATGCACCAATCAAGCCTGGTAATGCATTACCAATGCGTAATATGCCTGTAGGTTCGACTGTTCACAACGTAGAATTAAAACCAGGTAAAGGTGCTCAAATAGCACGTTCTGCTGGTGCATACGTTCAAATCCTTGCTCGTGATGGTCAATATGTAACATTACGTCTTCGTTCAGGCGAAGTTCGTAAAGTTGAATCTGATTGTCGTGCGACTCTAGGTGAAGTAGGCAATGCTGAGCATATGCTTCGTTCACTTGGTAAAGCAGGTGCAAATCGCTGGCGTGGTATTCGTCCGACAGTTCGTGGTGTTGCCATGAACCCGGTAGATCACCCACACGGTGGTGGTGAAGGTCGTACATCTGGTGGTCGTCATCCTGTGTCTCCATGGGGTAAACCGACTAAAGGTGCGAAGACGCGTAAGAACAAGCGTACGGATAAATTTATAGTACGTCGTCGTACTAAGTAATATTGAGGAATAGCCATGCCACGCTCTCTCAAGAAGGGTCCTTTTATAGACCTACACTTGCTGAAGAAGGTAGAGAAAGCTTTGGAAAGCGGTGAGAAAAAGCCAATTAAAACTTGGAGCCGTCGTTCAATGATCATACCTAACATGATCGGATTGACCATTGCTGTCCATAATGGTCGCCAGCACGTACCAGTTTTCGTTTCTGACGAAATGATCGGTCACAAACTAGGTGAATTTGCACCAACTCGCACTTACCGTGGCCATGCTGCGGATAAGAAAGCGAAGAAACGATAAGAGGGGAAGATAAATGCAAGCATTAGCTAAACATAAATTCGCCTCTGGTTCGGCGCAAAAAGCACGTCTAGTTGCAGATCAGATCCGTGGGTTACCTGTAGATCGCGCACTAGAAATCCTGGCGTACAGCCCTAAGAAAGCCGCTGTATTAGTTAAGAAAGTACTTGAGTCTGCTATTGCTAACGCAGAGCATAACGAAGGTGCTGACATTGATGAGCTTCGTATAACAACGATCTTTGTGGACGATGGTCCTACAATGAAACGTATTATGCCTCGTGCTAAAGGACGCGCAGACCGCATCCTTAAGCGTACAAGCCATATCACTGTTATGGTTTCAGATAGCTAGGAGTATAAGTAATGGGACAAAAAGTTCATCCTACTGGTATTCGCCTAGGTATATCTAAACCTTGGGTTTCTACCTGGTACGCGAGTTCAAAAGATTTCTCTGCACAGCTTTTTGGCGATCACAAAGTTCGTACATTCCTTACAAAGGAATTGAAAACGGCTTCTGTGTCTAAAATCGTTATTGAGCGTCCAGCAAAATCAATCCGAGTAACAATCCACACGGCTCGTCCGGGTGTTGTTATCGGTAAAAAAGGCGAAGACGTAGAAAAATTACGTCAAGCGGTAACTAAAATCGCTGGTGTACCTGCTCAGATTAATATCTCTGAAGTACGTAAACCAGAACTAGATGCACAACTAGTAGCAGACGGCATTGCCTCTCAACTAGAACGTCGTGTTATGTTCCGTCGCGCTATGAAGCGTTCGGTACAAAATGCAATGCGCATCGGTTCTAAAGGGATTAAAGTTGAAGTTAGCGGTCGTCTTGGCGGCGCTGAAATCGCACGTTCAGAATGGTATCGTGAAGGTCGTGTACCTCTACATACTCTTCGTGCTGATATCGATTACGCAACTTCTGAAGCCTTAACCACTTATGGTATCATTGGTGTTAAAGTTTGGATCTTCAAAGGCGAAGTTATTGGTGGTTTACCACTAGTACAAGAGCAAGAGAAGCCAGCTAAACGCGCACCAAAGAAAGCCAAGAAAAGTGCTAAGTAGAGGTAGCGAGTAATGTTACAGCCAAAACGTACAAAATTCCGTAAAATGCACAAAGGCCGCAACCGCGGTTTAGCGCAAAACGGTAACAAAGTAAGCTTCGGTACTTTCGGATTGAAAGCAACTGGCCGTGGCCGTATGACTGCTCGTCAAATCGAAGCAGCTCGTCGTGCTATGACGCGTCACGTGAAACGTCAAGGTAAAATCTGGATTCGTGTCTTCCCTGACAAACCGATTACAGAAAAACCTCTTGAAGTTCGTATGGGTAAAGGTAAAGGTTCTGTTGAATATTGGGTTGCTGAAATTCAGCCTGGTAAAGTACTTTACGAAATGGAAGGTGTTTCAGAAGAGCTTGCTCGTGAAGCATTCGACCTTGCTGCTCGTAAATTGCCATTCAAAACAACTTTCGTAACTCGGACGGTAATGTGATGAAAGCTAGCGAACTAAAAGATAAAAGCGTAGAAGAGCTTAATGCTGAACTTCTAGGACTACTTCGTGAGCAATTTAATATGCGCATGCAAGCTAGCACTGGTCAGTTAGCTCAGACACACACGCTAAGAACAGTACGCCGCGATATCGCGCGTGTAAAAACAGTTATTAACCAGAAGGCAGGTCAATAATGAGCGATAAAATTCGTACTCTTCAAGGCCGTGTAATCAGCGACAAGATGGAAAAATCTTTCACTATCGCTATCGCACGTTACGTGAAGCACCCAATCTATGGGAAATTCATTAAACGTACGACTAAGTTACACGTACATGACGAAAATAACACAGCAAAAACGGGTGACGTAGTTACTATCCGTGAATGCGCACCAATTTCTAAGAATAAATCTTGGACTTTAGTGGACGTTATTTCTAGTCCAAAACAAGCTTAATTTTTTAATTAAGTTAGTTTTGTAAAAAGCCCCGGCATTAGCTGGGGCTTTTTGTATTTAAAGCACCTGTAAACAGTAAACTAGGGTGAGCGGGTCACCTGGATTAGTCTTTTATCTAAAAATATAAAGTTATCTTGGGGAGTAGTTGAGAGTTTCATTTACCAGTTACTTTTTTGCTAGCAGAACCATCTGCTGAATCAGAAGAAGTTAGATAATAAACTTACATATCTCAGTTAATTTAATGCCAATATGGGGTCATCTAATTCGTGGTGTTACTTTTCTTTTACTATCTTTTAGTCTGAGAACTCACTTACATTATTTTATTACAATGATACAGCTTCAAAGTATCGAAAATAGACATCCATACACAACTTTCATTATCAGCTTATCTGGTTTTTTTATGTCTAAAACCTCAATTTATCGCCTTAAATTAATATTCTGGTATGATTAGCAAATATGCGCTTTTGAATGAATTTTTGAGGTAGTAATGACGCGTAGTTTTGAATTTCATTTGACTGATGAAGTAGCCACGGTCGCAATGGGTAATTGCGTTGCTGATATTATAGAGCAAGGTGCGGTTATTTATTTACATGGTGATTTAGGCGCTGGTAAAACAACGTTTACTCGAGGTGTAGTGCAAGGCTTTGGACATACAGGCAAAGTTAAAAGCCCAACGTATACACTTGTTGAACCTTATGAACTCGAGCGCGCAAATGTTTATCATTTTGATTTATACCGCTTAGGTGAACCTGAAGAACTAGAATACATGGGAATACGCGATTATTTTTCACCAGATGCAATTTGCGTTGTTGAGTGGCCAGAAAAAGGTGGTGAATTTATTCCTGTGCCTGATTTAGATATTACTCTAAGCTATATGGGTAACAAACGTAAAATTGTTATTAATAGCGCCAGTGAGCGTGGTGTAGCAATTGTCGAAAAACTAAATAACAAATGTAACTATTCAGCCTCATCTGAAATGAATACATCAGGCAGCTGATTTTTGAATAATAACTCAAGGGCTAGGCTTGCAGATACATATTGTTTTCTGCAAGTCGATAAATAGCTTCTCAGCAAGCAGAA
>NZ_JASDCB010000043.1:0-33776 GCF_030408135.1 Pseudoalteromonas sp. APC 3691
TGTTATCTCCCAAAGCATGGAAGTTATTGTGGTTAAAGAGAATAAAAACACCATTGCCTGAAACTGCTCCAAATATGTCATGGGCGTATCAGGAACTGGCAAAGTTAGGAGGCTGGAAAGATACCAAGCGCACAGGGCGTGCATCTGTGAAAGTGTTATGGCAAGGATGGCTTAAGTTACAAGCCATCCTGGAAGGCTACGATTTAGCAAAATCTCTTGAGTCAGACTTGTGATCAAGAGACAGCAATTAGCGGCTTTTTTGTGTTCAATAAATAACTAATTGATTATTTACGTTTAGTCGGCTTAACACGCTGATTGTGTTTTTTAACTGCTTTACGAATTTGGTTGATTTTAGCGCGTTTATCTTTGCGTTTTTCAGGCATAACAGAAAGCTTAGTTTGTGTTTCGCGGCCTAATTTAACGGTTTTACGCAAGTAGTTTACTGTTTCTAAATCATACTCCATCCAACCACCTTGTGGCACGCGCTTATCAAGCTCTAGTTTACCGTAACGAATACGAATAAGACGAGATACTTCCGCATCTTGAGACTGCCATAAACGACGAACTTCACGGTTACGTCCTTCATTTAACGTTACGTTAAACCATCGGTTAACGCCTTCACCACCCATAGGGGTTACAGTCGTGAATTTGGCTGGACCATCTTCAAGCTCAACACCGCGTAGTAAGTTTTTAACCGTTTCATTGGTTACTTCACCAAATACACGCGCAGAGTATTCACGCTCTACTTCATAGCTTGGGTGCATTAAACGGTTTGCCAGTTCACCATCGTTTGTAAAGAGCATCAAACCTGATGTATTAACGTCTAGTCGACCAACCGCAATCCAGCGATCGCCATCAATACGCGGAAGTCGATCAAATACAGTACGACGTCCTTCAGGATCTTTACGTGTGCTTAACTCACCTTCTGGTTTGTTATACATAATCACACGACAGATTCGGTCTGCTTTTTCTTCAATTTTTACACTGTGTCCGTCAACACGAATCAAATCGGTTTCTTCAACACGGTCACCTAACTTTGCCACTTTACCGTTTACACTAACGCGGTTTGCGTCAATGTATTTTTCCATTTCACGGCGTGAGCCTACGCCTGCACGGGCTAAGACTTTTTGTAACTTTTCACCTTGTATAATACTCATTCGGATGGTTCTCTCACAGAAGGATCGCTCAATAACTGGTTAATTTTACTTTGCTGCTCTGTTGGCAACGCAGGTAAATTTTCAAGCCCAGTTAACGAAAAATAATCTAAAAATTGCTTAGTAGTTGCATATAAAGCCGGCTTTCCCGGAACCTCTTTATGCCCTACCACTTTAACCCACTCTCTTTCGAGTAAGGTTTTAATAATATTCGAACCCGTAGTAACACCTCTTACTTGCTCAATTTCGCCGCGTGTAATGGGCTGCCTGTATGCAATAAGTGATAATGTTTCCAGTAAAGCACGCGAGTATTTTGGTGCGCGTTCTTGCCACAAGTTATTTAACCAAGGGCTTAAACTACTGCATGCCTGAAACCGATACCCACTACCAACTTCAACTAAGCGAATACCACGAGTTTGAAAATGTTCTTGTATTGTATCTATTGCGTCATTTATTCGCGTCATAGAAATAGCTAAATCTATTAATACGATGTCTTTAAGGTGGCGTTTACTAACAGGCTTATCTGCAACAAAAATAGCTGCTTCAATGATCTCAACTAGTTGTTCATCACTAATTCGCCGACCCGCCATACACACTCTTAACAAATAAAAATACACAGCCATCTATTATGACAGAACAACACCAAACTAGGAAAATATATCTATCAAATAACTAAATTTAAAACACAAAAAAGCCAGTGACTAGCACTGGCTTTAATCTTACTTACTAAAATGGTAACTATTAGTTACTTTTAAAAGCTTCTAATGCATCATCTTCAGCTACTGCGTTACCGTATTTTTTAATGTAACCCATAAACTCGCTTTTACTGATGCGCTTATCTTGGTTTTTATCCATGTAACCAAAATGATTTGAAATATCATCATCGTTACCTTCAACTACCGAGATATAGCCATTGCTGTCGTTATCTAAGCTTGAAAAACTGCTTTCAATTTTATCGAATTTAGCAATTTCAGCTTTAAATGCCGACTCACTTACTTCAGAATCAGTGGCTACTTTGCCATTATTAAGCTTCATATAAGTGTTAAATTCTTTGCGGCTAATTTCGTTATCCATATTGGTATCAATATTTGAAAAATGGCCCCAAATGCTATCGTCATCAGCTTCAACTTTTGAGATGTAGCCATCGCTATCATTATCTAAACTTGCAAAGTCACTGTCTATTCTTTCAAGACCTTGATTAGATGAACAAGCCGCTAGGCTTAATGATGCTAAAATAGTGGCTGCTAATGTTAACTTTTTCATAAGACGTATCCTTCGTAATTAATTAAATGTCACTTTAACTAATACAAATCCAATGCCAATAATAGTTAACTTATAATAATCAATAACTTAATCTCGATCGGTATATTTATTAAACAGTTTCAATAAGTTAAGCTTGCAAGCTTTGCAAACAACCTTGTAATTTTTGCAAAAAAATACCCGGTAAAAACCAGGCATTTCAAATTTACTTATATAGTTAAGCTAATAATTAGATTGCTGCGTTTTGGTAGCGTTTAACAAACTCAGTAACGTTTTGACCATTACATTTTAATGAGTTTAGGTTACCAATTTTTTGACGAACAGGTGCTAAACCTTGTTTTAAAGCCGTCATACATAATTGAGTTTCTTGTTGAGCGTCTTTTGCAAATACTTCTACTTTCTCAACTGATGCGTTGCTTAATGTCGTTTTTTTAGCAATATCACGAATATCTTCACCATTACATAAAATGCTTTTAGAAAAACGAGATAGGTAAACACCGTGTTGGGCAGCTTCTTTACGAGCAACGCTAAAGCCTTCGTTTGCACTTAGTACACATAACTTAGACTCAATTTTGTTATCTTGGCTAAAGTAAGTATTGCTTTGAGCTGACGCAGTTGCAGATGCTAGTAAAGCAGTGGCTAAAAGTAGTTGAGTTTTCATGAGAGATCCTATTTGAACGAGCTAAACAAGTGAATTTCGCGCATTATATATTCAATAAAGTTAAGTTCAATTGAATTTTTTATTTATTTAAATAATTAATATTGTATTCACAATGTTTAAACTTTACCCATCATTTGATCAACATTTGCGCAGCTATTATCTCAATTCAGTCATGTTATGTACGCGTATTTACTGATACAATTTAATCTATTAAATAGAACCAATTTTAAGGTAAATTTTATGAAAGTGATTTCTTTCAATATCAATGGTCTGCGTGCTCGTCTTCACCAATTACGAGCAATTATCGACAAACATCAACCAGACGTTATTGGCTTGCAAGAGATTAAAGTTCACGACGAAGCATTCCCATTAGAAGATGTACGAAAAATGGGATATCACGTCTACTTTCATGGTCAAAAAGCACATTATGGCGTAGCTATGTTATGCAAAAAAGAGCCTAAATCGGTCTTAAAAGGTTTTGCCACCGATACAGATGAATCGCAAAAACGCATGATAAGCGTCACTGTTGAACAAGAAAACGGTCGCGACCTTACTGTCATGAATGGCTATTTCCCACAAGGTGATAATATTAATCACGAAACTAAATTCCCTTATAAACGTCAATTTTATAAAGATTTAATGACACACCTTGAAACCAATCACACACCCGATCAAGACGTCATCGTTATGGGTGATATCAACATATCACCTACCGATTTAGATATTGGTATTGGCGAAGTAAATGCTAAACGTTGGTTAAAAACGGGTAAATGTTCTTTTCAACCAGTAGAGCGTGAATGGCTTGCAACATTACTTAATTGGGGTTTTAAAGACACCTTTAGAGAGCAAAACCCCGACACAGACGATCAATACTCGTGGTTTGACTATCGCTCTAAAGGGTTTGTAGATAATCGAGGACTTCGTATAGATGTAGTGCTTGCAACCAATGAGCTTGCAGCACGCTGCATAGATACAGGTATTGATTACGAACTTCGCGGTATTGAAAAACCGTCAGATCATGCCCCTATATGGTCAACATTTAAGTAATTATTATGCTCAGCCTAACAATGCAGGGGCTACTTTGGGCTCTTGTAATTATTATTGCTCTACTAAGCTTTGATAAAAAAACATATAAAACATTGCTTAATACGCCAGTCCGTCAAACTGGCGTACTTGCGTGTGCGTTAGTGTTTGCAGTGCTTTGGCGAATAAAGGCTGGCATTTTAACTGGCCTTGATTTGCACATCCTAGGTGTTACGGCTGCTACATTAATTTTAGGCTGGCGATTGACTATTTTAAGTAGCCTACTTGCCACAGCCCTACTAGCTGCCTTTGGTCAAATTGAACTTGAGCTGTTACCAGTACAACTGCTTATTGGTGCGTTTATTCCTATTTTATTGAGCTATCTTGGCTTTATAATTAGTTACCAATATTTACCTCGTCATTTTTTTGTTTATATATTTGTTTGTGCGTTTATAATCGCAGGATTTATAGCCTGTATAAAAATAGGCCTAGGTGCTTTATTTTACTTAGCTATAGGGCAATACAATTGGCAAGAACTTGCAGATAACTACGTTTATTTAAGTGCCATAATTTGGTTTCCTGAAGCAATGCTCAACGGCATGGCTATAACAATTATGATCACCTATCGCCCGCATTGGGTAAAAACTTTTTACGATAAGGACTACCTAGGCTCATGAGTCTTGAATATCAATGCCCGCTGTGTAACCTAGCACTTTTGAAAACTGATTCAACACTTCGTTGTGCTAACAACCACAGCTTTGATTTTGCTAAAGAAGGCTATGTTAATTTACTGCCTGTGCAACAGAAAAATTCAAAACAACCGGGTGATTCACTTGAAATGGTACAAGCCAGACGTGCATTTTTAGAGCGTGGGTATTATCGTTTTTTACAGCAAAGCCTTAGTGATATAATCAGTAATATAAGTGCGAATACTATTATTGATTTAGGATGCGGTGAAGGGTTTTATACCCAAGCAATCGCGAATAAAACAAATGCTGTTGTATACGGTGTCGATATTTCAAAATCAGCGGTTAAATATGCAGCAAAGCGCTACCCTAATTGCCATTTTAGTGTGGCATCAATCAGCCAAGCCCCCTTTAAAAGCCAATTTGCTGATGTACTTGTTAGCGTATTTGCACCTTTGTTTGAGCAAGAGCTTGAACGCCTAGCAAATCAAAACGCAACATTAGTAGTTGCAAGCCCAGGTCCTTGTCATCTAAAAGAGCTAAAATCGTATATATATTCAGAAGTAAACGAACATACTGAAATAGCCACTCCAAAAGGATTTCAAAAATCAGAGCAGATCCTTTTAACAGATCATATAGCGTTTAGCTTTACTGATATTAAAAACTTAATAATGATGACGCCATTTGCATGGAAATTTAGACCCGAGCACTGGACAGCACTCGAAGAAAAAGGTGAACACACTGTCACCTTATCGTTTTATATTACTCAGTTTACCAAAATAGATAATGATGTAACTCTCTAAAACTGCTCTTTAGTAAACGCCCTGTCCATTTTATCAAACATATCTTTAAGTAAATTGGCAAGCTCCAAATAACGGGGCTTGTTTTCACTTAACTGCGTTTGATATCCATTAGCTGCCATTTTAGTGTACAACTCGTTATACCATTTTTGCATCGCAGGCTCTAAAGGCGTTTGCGCTCGCTTACCCAACCAAAATAAACCTTGTAATGGTAAAGATATAAAAAATAATGCACTTGCAATGGCTTGCGGTAAAAAATCAGAACCCAAGTAATTTAGCTGAAAAAACAATGTTAGCATGGCTAAGATTGGCATTACTGTAATGGCAAGCTCAGTCGCTCTAATTACCCTAAACTCTAAAAACAAAGGCGCAAGCTCTTTGCGCATTGGCCATTTTTTACCATACAAACGGCCTGTTTGTAGTTGTGACATCACACTTTTTTGCATCATGACTCCTCACAGATACTGCTTTTAAATACAATGGAAAAACGAGCTATACGCAAAGTGTAACACAAAATGAAAGAGTTACACTTTCTCAGTAAAACAGCTTAAATTTACCTTTTAATAGCGAACAATCCTAACTTAAACATCTTAATTAAGGTAAAGTATTTAACATTGCGTTAACTACTTTGCAATTGAACATTCAATTGTTTTAGCTTTACTTAATACCGTAAGTGTAACGATTACGAATTAACGTTTACTTACTAAATTTGTTTATGGAAATTGAATCTATGCCAACAACCTCTCCTGAATCACAACACGTTTTAGTTTTAAATTGTGGTAGCTCTAGCTTAAAGTTTGCCATTATTGATGCGAACGGTGGTCACGAAATCATTTCAGGCCTTGCTGAACGCTTAGGCGCTAAAGCACCCTCTATTAAATACAAATTTAATGGTACTAAAACAGTTATCGACTTAGCGGCTAATCAAGCTCATGCTGAGGCTATAAATACGCTTGTAAGCTTAATAAAAGATCACAACTTAGACGAGCAACTTATCGCAGTGGGCCATCGTGTTGTACATGGCGGCGAGCACTTTACGCGATCGGTATTGATTGACGAAAAAGTAATTGCAGGCATTACACAGTCTGCAACGCTTGCACCGCTTCATGGGCACGCTAATTTACTAGGTATATCGTCGGCGCAGGCATCGTTTGAAGGTTTGCCACAAGTCGCGGTGTTTGATACTGCATTTCATCAAACTATGAGCGAAGTTGCCTTTCTTTACGCTCTTCCATATAAGTTGTACACCGAGTTTGGTGTTAGGCGTTATGGTTTTCATGGCACAAGTCATTTTTATGTTGCAGGGCAAACAGCAAAGTTACTAGAGCAACCTATCGAGCAAAGCAATTTTATTAGTGCCCACTTAGGCAACGGTTGTTCTGTATGCGCGATTAAAAATGGTAAGAGTGTTGATACCAGCATGGGACTAACGCCTCTAGAGGGGCTGATAATGGGCACACGTAGCGGCGATATTGACCCTGGCTTATTTAACTTTTTAACCACCCAACTTGATTACACAGCCCAGCAAATAGATAACCTACTAAACCAAAAAAGTGGCTTGTTAGGTATTAGCGAGCTTTCTAACGATTGCCGTACCATTGAAGAAGCCGCTATAGCCGGGAATAAAAAAGCGATAATCGCAATTGACATGTTTTGCTACCGCCTTTCAAAACAAATTGCAGCGTATATGGTCCCATTACAGCGCCTTGATGCTGTGATTTTTACGGGTGGTATTGGTGAAAACTCAGATATTATTCGTGAAAAAGTAATTACACAACTTGCCTTTTTAGGCATTAAGTGTAATCCGCAAGCCAACCTTAATGCGCGCTTTGGTCAAGGCGGTGTTATTAGCTGTAAAAATTCACACGTTAAAGCAGTTGTAATGCCAACTAATGAAGAATGGGTCATTGCCCTTGATGCTGCAAATATCGTGAAGGAGCTTTAATATGGCACGTCGTATTATGTTAATTCCTGTTTCTACCGGTGTTGGTTTAACGTCGGTATCAGTTGGTTTAGTGCGTGCACTTGAACAAAAAACAGTTAAAGTTAACTTTTTTAAACCCATCGCTCAGCCACGTTCAGGTGAAACAGGCCCTGAAAAATCAACACAAATAGTCACTCAAGGCTCACCTATTAACCCACCAATGCCTTTTGCACTTGATTATGCAGAGCAAATGATTGGCGACGGTAAAGGTGATGATCTACTAGAGGAAATTGTTGAACGCTTTGAAAGTAAAATAAACGACGACGAAGTCGCTATTATTGAAGGTATGGTACCTACTCGTCGCCAACCTTATGCTGGGCGTGTAAACCGCGAAATTGCGCAAACACTCGGCGCCGAAATTGTATTTGTACTTACCCCTGGTAATTACACCATTACTCAAATAGAAGACCGCCTTGAAATTGCAGCAGGTAACTACGGTGGTATCGATCATCCTCGCGTACTGGGCTGTATTTTTAATAAAGTAAACGCGCCACTTGATGAAGAAGGTCGTGCACGCGCCGATTTAGTAGACTCATACAAACCTGAAGAGCTTGAAAACGAGTTAAATCGTTTAGCCTCCCTGCCTATTTTTAAAAATAATCCGTTCATGTTACTTGGCGCAATCCCGTGGGATTTTGACTTAGTAGCGCCGCGCGTAAAAGACTTAAGTGCGTATTTAAAAGCAACAATAATTAACGAAGGCGATATGCTTCATCGTCGCCTGCGACGTATTACTTTTTGTGCTCGTACGGTTTCAAATATTTTAAACTATTTTACGCCAGGCGCTTTATTAGTAACACCGGGCGATCGCTCTGACATACTTGTTGCTGCGTGTTTATCAGCTATGAATGGCACCAAACTTGGCGCCATATTGCTTACCGGTGGTTTTGAACCAGAACCGCGTATAATGGCCTTGTGTGAGCAAGCCATGCAAACCGGTTTACCAATACTTGCAACCGATGCCGACACATGGCGTACATCATTATTACTGCATAACTTTAATATGGAAGTACCAAATGATGATGACCAACGTATTGAAAAAGTAAAAGATCACAACGCAGAGCATATCAATTCAAGCTGGCTAGATACTCTAGCTAAAAGTGTAGGTAAAACTCGCAAGTTATCACCGCCCGCATTTCGTTACTTACTTACCACTAAAGCGCGTAAAGCAGGTAAAACAGTTGTTCTGCCAGAAGGCAATGAGCCTCGTACAATTAAAGCGGCTGCTATTTGTGGTCAACGCGGGATTGCTAAAACTATATTACTGGGCGATCGCGAAGAAATAATGCGTATTGCGCAACAGCAAGGTATTGAGCTAAACGAACATGTAACTATTATCGAGCCAAAAAGTATTATTAATGATTATATTGCGCCTATGGTCGAAATTCGTAAAAGCAAAGGCCTAACTGCCGTAGTAGCACAAGAGCAACTACAAGATAACGTCGTACTGGGTACAATGATGCTTGAGCAAGGTAAAGTGGACGGTTTAGTATCGGGCGCGGTAAACACTACGGCAAATACAATTCGCCCACCACTGCAATTAATTAAGACAGCGCCAGGGTCATCGCTAGTATCATCTGTATTTTTTATGCTACTACCTGACCAAGTGTTAGTTTACGGTGACTGTGCGATTAACCCAGACCCTAATTCTGAACAGCTTGCAGATATAGCGATTCAATCTGCCGACTCTGCAGCTGCATTTGGTATAGAGCCACGTGTTGCCATGATCAGCTACAGCACGGGCACTTCTGGTACCGGAGCCGATGTTGAAAAAGTACGTGAAGCCACAAAAATTGCAAAACAAAAACGTCCTGATTTAATTATCGACGGTCCACTACAATACGATGCCGCTATAATGGAAAACGTAGCTCTTAAAAAAGCACCTAACAGCCCTGTAGCCGGTAAAGCGACTGTATTTATATTCCCAGATTTAAATACGGGTAATACTACATATAAAGCAGTGCAGAGAAGTGCCGACTTAATAAGTATTGGCCCTATGCTGCAAGGTATGCGCAAACCTGTAAACGATTTAAGCCGTGGTGCATTAGTTGATGATATTGTGTATACAATCGCCTTAACTGCAATTCAGGCAGCACAAGCAGAAGCGCAAATTACTCAATAAACGCAACGTGTATTTTTTATAGCCTAGCTATTATTTATTTAATAATTAACTAGTTAGGCTATTTATACCCTGCAACCCCCATACTTATCCACAGAAATTGTGGGTAAGTTTGTAATCTCTATTAAAACCTACTCCCAAATGCCTATTTTAGTCTCGGTTACACCTTTAACTTGAAGGCAATAATCTATACTATTAAGCTATCAATAATGCTGTATCGCAGGCGTTTAATGTCAAAACAAACATTACAATTACTCAGCACAATTTTATCTATACATAGTTTAGATGTAGATGCCGACATACCTGCGGCACTTTTAAAGCAATCTTTATTTTTTATTTCTAAAACCCATGATGAACTTTCAATTGTATGCCCAAGCGATTTTGAAGTAAAAAGCCTGGATACCGAACCAGACTGGCAAGCTTTAGAGGTTGTAGGTCCACTTGGCTTTTCGTTAACCGGAATTATGGCTAATATTTCAGGCGTATTAGCGCGAGCTAAAATTTCTATCTTTTCAATCTCAACCTACGATACTGATTATATTCTCATAAAAAAACACACTGCAGATAATGCTATTTCAGCTTTAAGAAAAGAGGGTTATAACGTGGTGGTAAATTAACTTATGAAAGCTCAAAAAATTGACTATTTAGCTCAAAATAAAACGCCTCTTAACGCAATAAATATTACCAGCCCATTTACAGGTAAAGTAATTGAACTGAAAGAGCACCCAGAACCTTTTTTTCGTTTTGGCACTCTGGGCCCTGGTATTATGGTGCAACTAACAAGTCATAAAATTTTAGCACCGTTTGATGGAACTTTATTACAAGTAAAAAATGCAGGCACTGAGTTTATTCTACAAGCTAATAATGGTCTAAAAGCCTTGATTAACTTAACTATCCCTGATTCGCAATCAATTACGCATACCCATATTGCACAACTCAATGGTAGCAAAATATGCAAAGGTCAACGCCTTGCTTATTTTGATTTACGAGAACTTGATACTCCAATGCTTGCTAGTTTAATTTTACTAAACGGCAATAATCTTGGCACGTTTCATTACTCACATTCGCATGTAAATGCGGGCGAAGACACCCTATTAACTATTATTAAGAAGAACTAGATTTATGATCACTCTATACGGTATTAGCAACTGCGATACGATAAAAAAAGCAAAAAAATACTTAGCCGACAACAATATAGAATTCACTTTTCATGATTACCGCAAAGATGGCGTAAACGAGCAAATGGTGAGTGATTTTGCAAATAAGCTCGATTGGGAGCAACTTGTTAATAAAAGAGGCACTACTTATCGCGCATTATCTGATGAGCAAAAACAGAGCCTAACTAAAGAAAGTGCTATCCCATTGTTAGTTGAACAACCTGCCATGATCAAACGCCCAGTACTGGTAAACAATGGCACTTACCATTTAGGTTTTAAAGCAGCCCAATACGACGAGATTTTTAATAATGACTAATGATGTAATTAAACTCGCCCAAGCACTAATCCAACGTGAATCAGTAACGCCAGAAGATGCTGGCTGCCAACAAATGATGAACGATCGCCTTGCTGCGATTGGCTTTAATATAGAGTCATTATTTTTTACCGACACACTTAATACTTGGGCTCGAAAAGGCACACAATCGCCACATTTTTGTTTTGCAGGTCACACTGATGTTGTACCAACCGGTCCTGAACAAAATTGGCAACATCCGCCGTTTTCAGGATTAATAAAAGATGGCCTATTACATGGGCGCGGTGCTGCCGATATGAAAGGCTCATTAGCTGCAATGCTTGTGGCAACCGAGCGCTTTGTTACTAAACATCCAGATCATAAAGGTTCAATTTCTTTTTTAATCACCTCAGACGAAGAAGGTCCATTTGTAAACGGGACTACTCGCGTAATTGATACATTAGAAGCACGCGGTGAAAAAATTGATATGTGTCTTGTAGGCGAGCCTTCATCACGCGATGTACTCGGTGATGTGGTTAAAAATGGTCGCAGAGGTTCACTTACCGCTTTTTTAACCGTTAAGGGTATACAAGGTCATGTGGCCTACCCGCATTTAGCAAAAAACCCAATTCACCTAGCAACCTCTGCCCTTACTGAGCTTAGCCAAACGGTGTGGGATAACGGAAATGAATACTTCCCTGCTACCAGCTTTCAGATTTCAAATATTAATGGCGGCACAGGTGCAGGTAATGTGATCCCGGGTGAGCTTGAAGTACAGTTTAACTTTAGATTTAGCACGCAAGTAACACATGAGCAATTACAACAACGTGTAAATAACATACTGCAAAAGCATAACTTAAATTATGAATTAAGCTGGATAGTAAATGGCTTACCTTTTATTACCGAGCACGGCCCGCTTGTTGATGCCACAGTTAAAGCGATTAAATCAGTAACCGGTTTAACCACGAATCTAGAAACCACGGGTGGTACATCTGACGGTCGCTTTATTGCTCAAACTGGCGCTAAAGTAATTGAACTTGGTCCACGTAACGCCACTATTCATAAAGTGGATGAATGCGTAAGTACCGATGATTTAATTACCCTTACCGACATTTACGAGCAAATATTAGAGCAACTTTTAGCATAATGGATGTAACTAAACCAACACCAATGATGTGTATCACAGGGCAAAGTGATACACATTTAACTGATATACAAAATCATCGCTTGCACAGCGCTATTATTAACGACTTTTTAGCGCTGCAAAGTGCAGCACAAAAAGCAGGATTTGAGCTTACTATTGCCTCAAGTTTTCGCGACTTTAATCGTCAATCAATTATTTGGAATAATAAGTTTTTAGGTATTCGACCTGTTTATAATAAACAGCAAAAGGTTGTAGATTTAACTAAATTAAATGATGTAGATAAATGCATAGCAATAATGCTCTACTCTGCATTACCTGGGGCAAGCAGGCACCATTTAGGCACCGATTTAGATGTGTTTGATAAAGCTGCGGTAAGTGATGATTATAAACTACAGCTAACACCTGATGAATACCTGCAAGGTGGGCCGTTTGCGCCTTTAAGTAATTGGCTTGATACTAACTTAGATAAATTTGGCTTTTATCGCCCTTACCAGCATGATTTAGGCGGCGTAGCACCAGAGCTTTGGCATATAAGCCATATTAAGCAATCACAATTATTAGTGAATAAGCTTAGCGAGCAAGTACTTTTTGAATGCATAAAAAATAGTGAACTACAGGGTAAGCAGGCAATACTTGATAACTTACCTGCTATTTATAAACGCTTTGTAACAAACGTGAGTCCACCATAAAAGAAGGTTAACTTAAATGATATTAAGCCTTCTTTTTATTTAAAATAAATACTAGCACAGCGCCTAATATCAAGGAGCTTGCAACTATAAACTCCATTGTTACCTGCTCTGATAAAAACAAGACCCCGGCAATGGCTGCAAGTACCGGCACACAAAGCTGCACAACAGCAGCTTGGGTACTTTTAAGCAGTGGCATAGCCACATACCAAACACTGTAACCAATTCCAGACGCTATCGCACCCGAGGCACATGCAAGCAAAACCCCTTCAATACTCATATTTTTTAAATAACTCATACCAACAAGTAATAAAATAGGGATAGCAACTAAGCTTCTTATAAAGTTGAACCCAGTTGTACGCAGTGGCGATACACACACTTTACCGCGAATACTGTAAATACCCCATGCCACACCACTGAGTGCCATAAGTGATGCACCTAATAACGAAGGTACAGCAGCAGATGGCAGCATTAAATATACAAAGCCGCCTAGCGCCACTATAAACGCGCACCACTGAAGCACACTCAGCTGCTCTTTTTGATATATACCCCAGCCAATCATAGTGAGTTGCACGGCTGAAAACAAAATAAGTGCACCGGTTCCTGTATCTAGCTCAAGGTATGCAATCGAAAAACAAAGCGCGTAAATAAGAAGACTAATACTGCTTCGCCAGCTTCCTTTGTCACTTAAAATAGCGGGGTTAAATGTACCTTTTCGTTTTAAATTATGGGTATAAATAGCCATTATAATGCCCAAACATGCAGCTCCGCTTAGTAAACGAATAACAGTAAAATTCCAAGCATCTATATAGCCTTCGGCTAAAGCCATTCTGCAAAAAAGAGAGTTTGCGGCAAACGCGATTAAGGCAATAATTGTATACAATGTAGCTTTCAAAAAAATTCCTTAGCAATCAAAAACGAGTCACAGCATTGTTTAAATTAATAATCTAATTAACCCTCTAAGCTTAAAGTGTAACTATAAAAGCCTACAAACGCTTTACTGAGCGACACATTTAAACAGGATTGATACAACTGTGCAAAGGGAGTGTTGTATTTAATAGACCACCTCATCTGTATAAGCATTTCACTTAACAAGAAAAGTTCACGCTTTGTTCACCAATGTCATTTTATATTTCCTTATTGACAGGCAGTTTTACTCTACGATTTTTTACAATATTTCACACATTCAAATAAAAATAATATGTTAATGTATGCAAGTAAATTAAGAGGAGTGCGCAGTGCGCCTAAGTATAATTTTAAGCTTTTGTTGTATTTTAAGTGGGTGTAGCACAATGGGCTTTAATGACCTATTTAATGACTATGCCACGCAAATGACACCAATAAGAAATGCGATCGAGAAAAACAATATCGAAGAAGCGCAATCCCTTATTGCCAATAATAGCACCATGCACAGCAGCTACTTACTCAACCAACTTGAGCAAGCTCGCTTAAACGACTTAGCCAATACGCCACAAGAGGCACAAAGTAAATTTGAGAACGTGTATACGCAAATGCAAAAAAAACGCGAAGCCGCCAAAATACAAGTAAGTGCGGGGCTTGAACAAAGCAATGCGTTATTTACTAACGACTCAGCCATTACTTATGTACCACCGGCTTACGAAATGAGTATGCTTCATAGTTATAAAGCACTTAACTACGTGTATAAAAACGATGTAGAAGGCGCTTTGGTCGAAATTCGCCGTGCTAATAAAGTACAAGTTGATGCACTAAGCGAAAATAAAACAGATGGCGACTCAACCGTTAAAGAAGCTCAGCAACACTACCCAAGCATGAGCAATGTAACCAGAAACATAAAAAATGGCTTTCAAAATGCCTACACATTTTACTTATCTGCTTTGCTTTACCAAAGTGCTAAACAATACGACGACGCCTATATCGATTATAAAAAAGCATTGGCTATACAACCTAACAATATTTATTTACAGCAAGATGTAATGCGCCTTGCTAAAAAACAAGGGTTTGACCAAGATCTAAGTGAATTTAAAAAACGTTTTAGTGATGCACCCACTATTTCTGCAACACAAGGCGAAGTAATTGTTTTATTTGAACAAGGCTTAGTACCAAAACAAGATGAATTTAAACTGCGCTTACCAATTTATTCATCACGCGGCGATGCGCGCTTTTATAGCCTTGCAATGCCAGTATATAAAGATAATGCCTATGTGCGCCGCCTTAATAATATAAACATAGATGCACAAAGCTTGGAGCTAAGCCCATTAGTACACATTGAAGCACTTGCAGCAAAAACATTAGAAGATCAAATACCTGCAAAAGTCGCTCGCCAAGTACTTAGATTAGTAGCTAAAGAGAAAGTGCGGGCAGAACTTGCTCGCAGTGCCGGTGATGTAGGTAACATACTTGCTAATATTTATAATTTGGCGTCTGAGCAAGCTGATACACGCAGCTGGCTTACACTTCCAAATCAAATAAGTGTCGCAAGGCAAAGCCTAAATACAGGTGAGCATTCTGTGCATATAGGCACACAAGCACCTATAAATTTTACCATTAGTAAGCAAGGGTTAACGTTAATTTACTTAACCTCTATTAATAACTACTTTAATTACCACGTAGTTCAACTTTAGGAGCCATCATGAAATACATAGCGCCATTATTAGCAGTTTTAATGCTCAGTGCATGTTCCAGCAAACCGGTTACATCGGGTATTTCTGTTGAACAAAATAAAAACCAGTTTAATGAACAATTACGTGTAGATAACCCAGAGCTTGGTAAAAAGCTGGCCATTACTGATGTTAAAACACGTCAAACCAACCAGTTAACCGATGTAGTAGTGACACTTTCGAGCCAGTATAAAAAATCACAATATTTGCAGTATCAGTTTAATTGGTTTGATAAAGACGGCTTTGTAATTAAAGGCAACCATTCACCTTGGCAAGCACTCACCTTATTTGGTTTTGCAAAAACACAATTACCGGGCTTAGCACCGAGCTCTGATGCGGTTACCTTTTCTTTAGCAGTAAGAGAAGTGTCTACCGAATCACAAGAATTTAAAGATTAAAGGAAACAACCATGATCACCAGTAACAAATTTAAAACAGCATCAACTTACGCTTTAGTTGGCCTCAGCGCTTTAGTATTAAGCGGCTGTGCTAATAAAGCCGTAGTAAGTTATGGCGATGCACAAGCAGTAGAAACAACCGATATTAATTTTGGCTCTACCGACTTACAAAAAGTAGCGAGCCAAATGACCGATTCATTACTCAGCTCACCCGTTGTTGGCACAATGACCGCTAATAAACGCCCTGTAGTATTTGTTGAGCGTATTAAAAACAAAACTAGTGAGCACATTGATACTGAATCAATCACCGATTCAATCTCAACGCAAATGCTACGCAGTGGTAAGTTCCGTTTTGTAGATATGACGCGTGTTGAATCAGTACGTGAGCAATTAACGTTTCAAAACGAAGATGCCCTTGTTAACCCTGCAACAGCCGTTGCATTTGGTAAACAAATTGGCGCGCAATATATGTTATACGGAAATTTATCGAGCATAGTTAAATCAAACGCTGATAAATCAGATGTTTATTACAAATTTACAATGCGCTTAATGGATATGGAAAGCGGCCTAGTTGAGTGGGCAGACGAAACTGAAATTCGTAAAACTAAAGAAAAATCAACCTTTGGCTGGTAGCTAATACCAATCGCTTATATATGGGGTCTATTTAACGTTATGAAAATTACGCTAGTACTAGGCAAAAATTTTTGTATTTAGTTGTTCTAAATAAAAAATTTTTACCGACGTTATAGCGCAATTTAATTCGTTAAATTGATCAAAGATTTATGCAGGTTGGTATAAAAGGAGCAAGTTATGAAAGCAATTACTGTAATTATGTGCGCTTTACTTACAATAAGCGCGCCTACGTTTGCTAAATACGAGCGCAATAAAGCAGTCCCTGTGCAGCAAGTTTTATTTGGTGACGTAAAATCGGTACGCAATATTACCGAACAAGAAATCATTCAAGACAAAAACAACGGCTGGAAAACCTTCGGCGGTGCATTACTCGGTGGCGTAGTAGGCAACCAGTTTGGTGGTGGTAGCGGCCGCACAGTAGCAACAATATTAGGTTCGGTAATTGGCGGCAGTGTTGCACATAATAGGCAGCAGCAAAGTCATTATCAGCAAAATCATTTTGTAGAGTTATTAATACAAGTTGAAAATGGCGACCAGTTTATGGTTGTTCAAGATCAGGACCAATCAATGCGTTTTAGCAAAGGCGATAACGTAAGATTAGTGTACTTGAACGACAACACAGTCCGTGTAGATAAAGCATATTAGCCAATATATTCATGACTAAAGTAAAAAACGAGCCAAATTTGGCTCGTTTTTTTATTATTTTTTTAATAACTATACTTGGCGATAGTCTTTAAAAAAGCGCTTCATTTTTAACATTGCATCGGATAAATCATCTTTGCTTGGTAAAAAGACCAACCTAAAATGATCAGGATCTGGCCAATTAAACGCCCTGCCATGTACAAGTAATATTTTTTCGGCTTTTAGCAAATCGTACATCATCTTTTCATCATCTTTGACGTTAAAAAGTGCTGTATCTACTTTGGCAAACGCATAGAGTGCGCCTTTAGGTTTTTTACAACTAATGCCTTCAATATCATTTAATCCGCGCCATGCAATATCACGCTGCTCATACAAGCGACCACCCGGGTTTATTAGACTATCAATTGATTGCACGCCGCCCAAAGCCTGTTGAATCGCATACTGTGCAGGTACATTTGCGCACAAACGCATAGATGAAAGTATTTCTAGGCCTTTGCGTAAATCATCCATTACCGAGGTACGACCGCTTAGAACCATCCACCCCATTCTCAGCCCTGCTGCACGGTATGTTTTTGCTAAACCATTAAAAGTAATAATAGGCACATCGTCGCAAAGTGAGCCGATTGAAGTATGCGTTATACCATCGTATAAAATCTTTTCGTAAATCTCATCGCTCAATAACAGCAGTTTATGTTCACGCGCTATATCAATTAATTGCATTAACAAATCATCACTGTAAACCGCACCAGTAGGGTTATTAGGATTAATTAATACCAGCGCTTTGGTTTTAGACGTGATTTTACTTTTTATATCGGCAATGTCCGGAAACCAATCTTGCTCTTCATCACATAAATAATGTACCGGATTACCACCCGATAACGTGACCGAAGCAGTCCAAAGTGGATAATCTGGAGCAGGAATAAGCACTTCGTCACCATTATTTAATAGCGCTTGGGTGATCATCTGAATAAGTTCGCTTACGCCATTACCAATATAAATGTTATCTACATCTAAATTATGTAATCCACGTTGTTGGTAGTGTTGATAAATAGCCACGCGAGCTGAATAGAGGCCTTTAGAGTCACAGTAACCTTGAGCTGAATATAAGTTGCGGATAATATCTCGGTGCATATCTTCTGGCATATCAAAACCAAAAGCAGCCGGATTACCTATATTCAATTTTAATACTTTTTGACCTTCGTCTTCCATTTTTTTAGCTTGCGCTAAAACCGGCCCACGAATGTCATAACATACACCTTCTAATTTGTGACTCTTTTTAATATCAGACATTTTTACCTCTTTAGGGCGTATTGACTTTATGGATTAAATTTGTTCAACCTAGGGGCGATTTAATCGCGGCGCGAGATTTGTAACCTAGTGGGCTAAGTAAAAATTGAGCAACAAAGAGAAAATAGCCCCTAGGAAGAACCCTCTGGGCAATGCGTGTTTGGATTTTATGTGTTGTTATCGCCTATTTATGTGGAAAAACCACACTGCATAGGCTCTGCCTAACCTAAAAACCAGACACTCGTTGCAAATTCAATCCCGAAAGATCAACACGCCCTAGTGAGTCTTTAGACTAACCTAGTAAAGGCGCAAAATGCCAGTGTATTTGATTACTTAGTACTGAAATAAATTCACGTTTCAGTTTCAATAATTAACGAGATGCTAACCATTCATTTAGCTTAGCTTGAGAGCCTGTTACTTGAGCCATTAAGCTATTAGATGCGTCGATGGCTTCAGCTAAGTTATCTAGGTTTAAATTTTGTTCAATAACGCGAGATACTTCAGCAAGGCTTGAAGCACCAAACTGCGCAGCGTTAGATTTTAAGCTATGAGAATGACGAATCGCCGCTTCTCTGTCTTTTCCAATGGTTGCTAAAACTTCAGAGCCTAAACGCTCAAACTCCGAGCAGCAAAAATCAAGTGTATCAGCAAACTGCTCACCCAATAACGATTCCATACTCTCTAATGCTGATGTATCAATATTTATTTCTGTCATATTTTAAGCCCTTAAAACAATCCATGTAAATTACAGTTTAATAGTACTACTTTATATAGATGCGTAAAAAAAACCAACTTAATTACCTTATAAATGTATAATTGTGGGGATCATACTGGCAACAAAAAGTTTATTAAATGGCACGCACACTTTGTAATCATTGTAACTTTGCACTTAACACCTGTATTTGCAGCGCAATTACAAATATAAACAACAAAGTTAAGGTTATTATTCTACAGCACCCAAGCGAAGAAAAAATAGCAAAGAATACCGCTAAACTACTCAATTTGTGTCTAACTGATTGCCAAATAGTCAAAGGCGAAAATAATGACGACTTTTCTATTCTTAAATCACTGCCAGTAAGCTCAACTGTTTTGCTCTACCCTAACGAACACGCTGTAAATTTAGACGATAGCGCTGAGCAATCTAATATAAAAAACATCACCCATTTAATCGTGGTTGATGGTACATGGAAAAAAGCCTACAAAATTTTGCAGCTCACCACATTGCTAAATCAATTCAAAACGGTCAGTTTTAAACAGTTACCTAAAAATCGTTATGCTATTCGTAAAGCCCCTAGGGCCGACAGCCTATCCACACTTGAAGCCGTAGCACATAGTTTGTTTTTAATAGAGCAGCTAAATCCTGCACCACTTTATAATGTGCTTGATGAATTAATACAAAAACAAACCCAACACATGCCCGAGCACGTAAAAGCACGTTACTTAGATTAAATTCGTTACTATATGAAACTTGCAATGCGTAACTACCCTAACAGGCTAAAACGTGGCTTTACTCGCCAAGGCCCCGACTATCGCTTTGACGACCAAGTCGACTTTAGCGATATAAGAGATACCTTTGGCTTTAGATCTATGGTCGTCGGTAAATGGGTAACTAAAGAAGAGCGCTACATTAGCGCTAATTTAATTTACGATGCACTGGCCGACCTTGCACAAATACTGCATTTACCGCCCAAAGCTATTGGTCTTCGTGGCAAACTTAATTTTGCATTTGGTCATGGCGGTCAAAAAGGTGTACAAGCGCATTATAATGCAGCCTCTCAAACACTTGCCCTTGCAAAAAATGCAGGCGGTGGTGCACTTGCTCACGAATGGTTTCATGCGTTTGACCATCATATAAGCGAGCATTTATTTGCAGCAAAACCACGATTTGGTTTTGCCTCAAAATTATGGCTTTCAAACACGCCTAATTTATCGCACCCACTTAATAATGCTTTGAACAGTTTTTATAAAAATGTATTTTTAGATGAGCACGGCGTTGATGCAAATAGCTTTGTACAAACATGCATGGAACACGATAAAGCACAAAACATGAATTATATGAGCATGCCAGAAGAACTTGCTGCACGTTGTTTTGAAGCCTGTATTGAGCGGCATTCAAGTATAAAAAATAGCTTTTTAGTGGGGGGCTTACAAAGTAGTAATTTAATATACCCAAACGCTGAGCATATTAATAAAGCAAATGAAGCGCTTAACCAGTACTTTGAACTACTGGGTTATGCGCTTCATAAAATGGATTAAATCAGCTCATAAAGTGATGCTTAGCTAAACCATTACCTGTACTAATGGTTAGCGAACTAAATCTAGTAATTTGTTTGTGCTCTGAACATTACAATAACCAAAGCTCAATGCAGCCATAAATGCATGATGAACATTATGTGCAGATACTACCACCCCATTAAATTCAAGATCTAATGTAGCACAAGCATCATGTGCTACATGACATTCATAGCCAAAATCTACTGCAGCACGAGTAACAGCATCAATACACATATGGCTCATAGCACCAACAATAATCAACCTTTCAACGTTGAGCTCTTCTAGTACTCTTTGTAAATCAGTATCGCGAAAACTATTTATTTGATGCTTTAAAACGACCGGCTCACCTTCAATTGGAGTAACCGTAGGATGGATTTTCGCACCATCAGAGTTAGGCACAAAGAACGGAGCCTCGTCAGAAGGAAACTCATGACGAACATGAACTACAGGCATACCATTATCACGAAATTGAGCTAGTAGTATTGCTGCATTTTCTGAGGCTTTTTCAGTTCCAGACAGAGGCCATTTAGCTCCTTCGAATGTAGAGTAATAATCGTTTTGTAAATCAATAAGTAGTAATGCTATGTTAGACATAATAATCTCTCTTATGTTGTTTAGGTTATCTGTTGAGACTATTATGCAAAACATCAACTCATTACACCGATGGCGAAATAGCCATAAATCAGTTTAAAAATGACAAAGCATGTTCAGATCACAATTATCGACTACCCCAACGCCCTACAAAGTGCAGTACAAGGCTTTAAAGAGTTATTTTTTTTGGCAAACAGGATAGTTATAGAAAGCCAGCTTGAAGTTCAGTTCTCTGTAAAGGTCATTCAGCCCGATATAGATTTAGATGGGATGAGCCAAAGTGATATTATTATTCTCCCACCAAACTTAGATGGTGATTATTACTACACGCCTCAACCCAAGTTGTTGCAATACCTCAACGAGGCTCATCAAAAAGGGACTATATTATGCTCTGCTTGCGCTGGTGCATTTATACTTGCCAAAACAGGCTTATTAAATAATCGTGTTGCTACAACACATTGGCAATTAGCTGATGAATTTCATGAGACATTCCCCAAAGTATCTCTTGAGATTGAAAGTTTACTAATTAATGACGGTGATATTATTAGCGCAGGAGGGCTGATGTCATGGATTGATCTAGGGCTAGAAATCGTGGCTCAATTCACAAAACCACACGTTATGCGTACACTTGGAAAGTTTCTTATCGTTGATACGGGTAGAAGAGAACAACGCTATTACGGTAGCTTTTCGCCAAAACTTAATCACGGGAATAAACAAATATTACTAGTTCAGCATTTCATTCAAGCAAATTATAGTAAAACACTGAATGTTTCTGTGCTAGCAGCTTTGGCCTGTATGAGCGAGCGAACATTTCTTCGACAATTTACCCATGCCACAACATTAAAGCCGATACAGTATATTCAAAAAATAAGAGTGCAAAAGGCATGTGAGCTATTAGAATCGACCACTCACAGTTTTGAGCGAGTGGCTCTGAATATTGGCTATGACGATGTTAACAGTTTTCGCAAAGTATTTATTAAGATAATCGGATTAAGCCCTACGGCGTTTAAAGAAAGATTTGTTTGAATAGATAGTACCAAAGGGAAGAATCATTAATTACCGTTGTATTCTCACTTCACTATTAAAATAAATGGCTATTATTGTAAATATTGAATTAAAGGTATAAAACTTTCATCTTTATACTTAGCAAACTTGTTGCACACGCTTAATAAAGCAAATGAAGCGCTTAACCAGTATTTTGCACTACAGGGTTATGCGCTTCATAAAATGGACGAATAAAAGCTTTATTTAGTAATTACTTATCGTCACTAATACGACTTGCTACTGCGCTGTTTTGATCTTTATATTTTGCATCTTTACGGATGTTGTATGGGTTTTCACACGGGCCCGATAGCATTTCAAAGCTCATAGCACCAATTTTCATCAGTGGGCGAAGCGCCAGTGGTAATTTACCTGAGTTGTAAAACTCTAAAACAATATTACCGCTCCAGCCTGGGTCGATTCGGTGCGCAGTTACATGCACCATTAAACCTAAACGCGCAAGCGATGAGCGCCCATCTAACCACCCTACTATGTCTGCTGGCAGAGTTACTTTTTCGTGCGTTATAGCAAGTGCGAGTTCACCTGGGTGTAAAAAGAATGCTTCACCTTCATCAAGCACTATTTCTTCACTCATGATTGATTCCATGGCTTTATTTAGCTGATCTTTTGGACCACTTAAATCGACGTATGCTGCATTATGCGCATTAAAAGTTCTGAATTTATTACCTAATCGCAAATCGGCAGTTACGCCTGAAATCATGTCACTTGTTGGCGCAGGCTCAATAACAATGCGACCATCGCTTAGGTATTCATTAATATGTGTGTCTGAAAGTCTCATTATTTATTAATCTTCTGTAATCACAATTTCAATTGCATTGTGATGCTGTTGATAATAGAGCGTGCTGGCTATAAGCCTCGCTGCTGCGCTGTATGTTTTGCTTATCGCCGCGTCGTTATCGTTGGCAATAAGTTTTCCTTGCTCAGAATACTCGCGTATATCTATTGCAAGTGGAATATGGCTAAGTACGGGTACGCCGTGCTTGTGCGCAAGTTTTTGTGCGCCGTCTTTACCAAATACGTGGTTAGCTTCGCCGCAATGGCTGCAAATGTAATGGCTCATGTTTTCTATTAAGCCCAGCACTGGCACGTTTACTTTATTAAACATGGCAATGCCTTTTTGCGCATCGGCAAGGGCTAAGTCTTGCGGCGTAGTGACAATAACAGTGCCGCTCGCTGGTACTTTTTGGCTCATTGTAAGTTGAATATCACCAGTGCCCGGTGGCATATCTACAATTAAGTAATCAAGCTCGCCCCAATCAGTCTCGTTAAGCAATTGGCTAAGCGCGCCTGAAGCCATTGGCCCGCGCCATACGGTGGCGTCATCGCTTGGGACTAAAAAGCCAATTGACTGCGCTTTAATGCCGTTTGCATCAAAAGGCTGTAGCTGTTTGTTATCTTTAGTGACGGGCTCTGCACCCACCAAGCCTAAAAGCATTGGAATAGATGGGCCATAAATATCAGCATCTAAAATACCGACCTTTGCGCCTTCGTTTTTAAGGGCACCCGCCAAGTTAACAGCAGTAGTCGACTTACCTACTCCGCCTTTGCCTGAGGCAATAAGCACAATATGTTTAATCGCC
This sequence comes from Pseudoalteromonas sp. APC 3691, assembly GCF_030408135.1. Lineage (NCBI taxonomy): Bacteria > Pseudomonadati > Pseudomonadota > Gammaproteobacteria > Alteromonadales > Pseudoalteromonadaceae > Pseudoalteromonas > Pseudoalteromonas sp. APC 3691. Next base: position 24,072 of record NZ_JASDCB010000043.1, read on the forward strand.
TTAAACTTAGCTGCCTCTTTAATGATAACCTTGGCGCTAATTGTTACAGGCACATTTAAGCTCTCACTTACGTGCTGCTCCACTAAAGGCATTTCTGATTGCCCAGCAAATGGCAGGGTTAATTTAATGTGTAGTGATTTATCGTCATTTTGAGTAATAGTATTAATGAAGCTTTCGTCAATACCGACGGCAAAAGCCGCACTACGATATGCCGCTAAGGCAGTAATAATCGGTTGTTTTTGCACCGATTTAGAAGAGAATAGTTTCGACAGTCCAAACATAGCAATTAAATAGCGTTTCTTTGATGAAAAGTGCCACGGAATTATGTAACATTCAGGGCATTAACACCAGTCAATTAATAAAAATCCATGAGCTGTGCGCACTCTAAGCAGATAGCTTGTAGATAAATTAATGATAATTGCCGTTTGTATAATAAAAACGGCGTTTTATCCTCAATTCGGAATGATTATGACGCAGCGAAAGATCCTGATTACCAGCGCATTACCTTATGCAAATGGCCCTACTCACTTAGGTCATTTATTGGAATATATTCAAACTGATATTTGGTCACGTTTTCAAAAACTACAGGGCCACGAAGCTTATTATGTTTGCGCAGACGATGCCCACGGCACACCAATTATGCTTAATGCGCAAAAGCAAGGGATCACGCCTGAAGAAGCGGTAAAACAAGTGAGCATAGAGCGCCAACGCGACTTTGCTGACTTTAATATCAAATTTGATAACTACCACAGCACACACAGCCAAGAAAATAAAGAATTAAGCGAGCTTATTTATAACCGGCTAAACGATGCCGGTCATATTAAAAAGCACACTATTTCGCAATTATTCGACCCTGAAAAAGGTATTTTCTTACCCGATCGTTTTGTAACAGGTACTTGCCCAACGTGTAAGTCTGAAAACCAAAACGGCGACAGTTGTGATTCATGTGGTGCTACATACAGCCCTACAGATTTAATCAACCCACGTTCTGTAATGTCGGGCGCTGAGCCTGTACTTAAAGATTCTGAGCATTACTTTTTTGACCTACCAGCATTTGAAGGCATGCTAAAAGAATGGCTACACTCGGGCACTATTCAACAAGAAATGGCTAATAAGCTAGATGAATGGTTTACCGATGGCCTGCAGCAATGGGATATTAGCCGCGATGCACCTTATTTTGGTTTTGAAATTCCAAATGCACCGGGCAAATACTTCTACGTTTGGTTAGATGCCCCTATTGGTTACATGGCGAGCTTTAAAAACCTGTGTGACAAAACAGGCATCAACTTTGATGAATTTTGGACTGAGGGTTCAGACGCAGAGCTTTATCACTTTATTGGTAAAGACATTATCTACTTCCACAGCTTATTTTGGCCAGCAATGCTAGAAGGCGCTAATTTTAGAAAGCCAACTAACGTATTCGCTCACGGTTTTGTCACTGTAAATGGCGAAAAAATGTCTAAATCGAAGGGCACGTTTATTAAAGCGCGTACTTATTTAGATAACTTAAACCCAGAGTACTTACGTTACTACTACGCAGCAAAATTAAGCAGCGGTATTGTTGATCTTGATTTAAACCTAGAAGACTTTGCACAGCGCGTAAATTCAGACCTAGTAGGTAAAGTAGTCAACATAGCGAGCCGTTGTGCTGGCTTTATTACTAAAAAGTTTGATGGCAAGCTAAGCAGCACTATTATGCAACCAGAGCTTTTAGCTGAATTTCAAGCGGCTTCACCTAGCATCACAACACATTTCGAGAACCGCGATTACAGCCGCGCAATTCGCGAAATAATGGCGCTTGCCGACAAAGCAAACCAATTTATTGATGGCGCAGCACCTTGGGTATTAATTAAAGATGACACTAAGCAACAAGAAGCACACGAAGTGTGTTCTCTTGGTCTTAACTTGTTCCGCGTTTTAATTACTTACTTAAAACCAGTGCTACCAGAAATGGCCGACAACGTACAAGCATTTTTAAATGACGACCTTGCATGGGACGGCGTTCAAAATGCTCTCGTAAGCCACCCTATCAATAAATTTAAACCGTTAATGCAGCGTGTTGAAATGGATAAAGTAAATAAAATGGTTGAAGAATCTAAAGAAAGCTTAGCGCCAAAAGTAACTATTGACCCTAACAGCCCACTTGCAAAAGAGCCGATTAGCGACGAAATAGAATTTGATGACTTTGCAAAAGTAGACTTACGCGTAGCTAAAATTGCTAAAGCAGAGCACGTAGAAGGCGCTGATAAACTACTTAAGCTAACACTTGATTTAGGCGGCGAAACTCGCCAAGTGTTTGCAGGTATTAAATCAGCTTACGCACCAGAGGATCTCGAAGGTAAGTTAACCGTTATGGTCGCTAACCTTAAGCCTCGTAAAATGCGCTTTGGTATGTCTGAGGGCATGGTATTAGCAGCAGGTCCTGGCGGAAAAGAAATTTATATTCTTAACCCAGATGACGGCTCAGAGCCTGGTATGCGCGTAATGTAATATTACTCATACAATAAAAAACCGCTGATACATCAGCGGTTTTTTTATGGGCAAAAGCAATGTTTAGTCGTATATTCAATACGAATGCCTCTGTATTAAATAAAGTGAATTGTAATTATGACCCAAATTTTATATGCCAACAGAATAAAACTAAGTAGCCAAATAAAACAACACAAATTAGTCGCCATACTGCGCTTAAAGCAACAAGGTGATGTAGCACCATTAATTGATTGTTTAGTTAATGCGGGCATAAACGCACTCGAGATCACGTCAAATACACCGGGCTTTGAGCAAGAAATAGCAAAAGCTCGTGCAGCTCATAAAAACGCACTTATTGGTGCAGGCACAATAATTAACACCACCCTTGCTCAGCAAGCAATTGATGCAGGCGCGCAGTTTATTGTAACGCCAAATACCAACAAATCGGTTGTCGAACTTGCCCACCAGCACGGGTTACCAGTATTAATGGGCGCGCTAACACCTACCGATGTAGCAAATGCAATTGAATATAAGGCAGATATTATTAAGGTATTTCCTGCGGGCAGTATGGGCGTTGGTTACTTTAAAGCATTAACAGGTCCATTTTCAGAAGCACAATTAATACCTGTTGGTGGTGTGAATTTAGATAATTTATCACAATGGTTTGAAGCAGGTGCTTGTGGCGCGGCAGTAAGTGGCGATTTTTGTAAGGTATTAAATACCGAACAAGAGCGTAGCCACCTTACCAAGCTTGTAAAAAACTATATAAGTAAACTGCCTAAATAGGCAGTTTATTTTATTTATAAAATAGCCAAATGTGAGCTCATAAAATTTGATTGGGCGCTATACAAAATTAATTACTACTAATTAATTCAGCTTTTTCAATACGCGATCTTTTCTTGGTAGGTAATAATTATCGTAATCAAGTGACACTATAACGCGCTCTGCTTTTCCTAATAACTCGTTACGCGGAATTAAACCTATTACACGCGAGTCAGCGCTATTGTCGCGGTTATCGCCCATTGCTAAGTAATAATCATCAGGAATTGTAATTGCATCAAACCCCGATAAACGTGAAGGAATATTTGCCACTCTTATCGAATGCGCTAACCCGTTTAAATCTTCAATTTTATCAAGCGAGTCTATGTTGCTTCGCTGATCTGCATAATTAAGTTTTTTACCATTAATAATGAGCTCATTATTTTCAAGCGCAACGGTGTCTCTTGGCACACCAATTACACGTTTAATTAAACGGTTATCGGCAGCTTGTGAATCAAAAACAATAATATCACCAGCTTGTGGATCCGCTAATTTAAGTAATTTTATGTGCGTAAATGGGACGCGAATATCGTAGGCCATTTTATCGGTAAGTATTCTGTCACCTTCTTGAATGGTCGGTTTCATTGAGCCTGTTGGCACTTCGTACCAATCGGCAACAGCGCTTCTAAATACGCTCATCAGTGCAATAAATACGATAAGAGAGCGGTTATTTTTCCAAAACTTATAAACTAATTTCATGCCTATTCCCTTCAATTGAACAAGTCTTTAATTGAGTAACTATTTATATGACTTTGCTAATTAGCTGCAGTTCAATCAATGATGTAACAAAACATGTTGACTACTAATTTTAATTGATCGATTAAATTTAGAGCGTCGTAACATTTAACGAAACCAACGGGTATTAACTTAAAGGAAAATAAAATGTTTAAGAAAATTACTACTGCATTATTGTTTACAACTGCAAGCCTTGGATTTACTACAATGGCTTATGCTGATCATCATGGTATGAAAAAAGACGTTGTTGAAGTAGCCGTTGAAAATGGTTCGTTCACTACTCTTGTTGCTGCTGTTAAAGCCGCAGGTTTAGTTGAAACGCTGCAAGGTAAAGGACCGTTTACTATTTTTGCACCAACAGATGCTGCATTTTCTAAATTACCTGAAGGCACTGTAGAAATGCTACTCAAGCCTGAAAACAAAGACAAGTTAACGGCGGTATTAACTTATCACGTAGTGTCTGGAAAAGTGATGGCAGCCGATGTAATGAATGTAGACAGTGCGAAAACACTACAAGGCCAATCAGTTATGGTTAAAGCCGACAGCATGGGCGTAATGATAAATGACGCTAAAGTTGTAAAAGCTGATGTAAAAGCAAGCAACGGCGTAATTCATGTTATCGACACAGTACTACTTCCAAAAGAGTAGTCATAAAAGAATAAGCCAAATAAAAAAGCATAAGTAAATACTTATGCTTTTTTATTGTTTTATGTTTTATCACATAAAAAATTATTGATTTAGTTTTTCTTTCGCTTCTTTTACTTTTTCAAAATCTAAACCAAGTTCGTCAGTCGCTTCTTTAATAAGGTGCGGTTGAGTCATTACGACTGCCATTAGTTGCTGTAGTTTTTCTGGCGGAATACCAAGCTCTTGAACAAGCGCCATTGCCATCATTGGGTTTTGAGTAAACGCTTCAAACAATGCTTTTACTTTTTCGTCGCTTACATTGTTCTCTTTAAGTATTGCTAGTATTGGATTCATTATTAAACCTTAAGTGTTTTTTTATAGGGCTTAGTATATGGGCTAAACCCTAAAATTAAAGAGTTACTCTACAAGTAAAACAACTTTACCAGCATTTTCATTACGCTCTAAAATAGCATGAGCTTCGTTTGCGTCGCTCCAAGGCAATATTTTATACAGGTTAAAGTCGTACTTTTTAGTGGCAATATCATTGTAAAAGCGTGCTACAAAGTCGTCGCGCACCTGGCGTTTAAACTCAATACTACGATTTCTAAGCGTTGAGGCATGAAACGAAATACGTTTGCGTAAAAGCGCGGCAAAATCAACTTCTGCAAAACGTCCATCTAAAAATGCAAGCATTACAATTTGGCAATCCATCGCTGCAATAGCGGCATTTTTATTTAAGTAACTCCCCGAAACAGGATCTACAATTGCATTTGCTGTTAACTCATTTGCTTTCATATATTCTACAAAGTCGGTAGTTTTGTAGTTAATTGCATGATCGGCACCGAGTTCTTTTACGTGTTGGCATTTGTCATCCGTACCGGCAGTAATAACTACGGTAGCACCTGCGCTTTTAGCCATTTGAATTGCGGCACCGCCCACACCACTAGCACCTGCATGAATGAGCGCTGTTTGCCCTTTTTGCAATTTACCAAGCTCAAATAACGCGCCAAATGCTGTTAGGTACACTTCGCTTATTGCAGCGCCTTCAGCCATTGTTACATCATCGGGTAATTCCATAAGCTGCTTTGCATCAACGGCTACATATTCACTGTAAGCGCCACCAGAACACAAGGCAAAAACACGCTTATTAAGCCAAACTCTATCAACTTTACCGCCAATATCGCTAACAACACCGGCACATTCTAAACCTAAAATAGGGCTATCTCCCGCAGGGGCCGGGTATTTACCTTGGCGCTGCATACTGTCTGCACGGTTTACACCTATTGCTGCAACTTTAACAAGTACTTCATGGCTCTTTAAAACCGGCTTTTCGGTTTCACTAAATGCAAGATTACCATCTTCATGAGAAATATATTTCATTGTTGCTCCAAGTTTAAAAACTGTAATAACATATAGATGGGGATGAACACAGATTCAAACAACCTCAAAAGCGCCAACTTTGTTTGTAAGGATAAACATCGGGTAGATAACCATTGTGTACTTGTTGCTGACAACCTTGCCAAAACGTCGCTAAAAACAAGTTACTGTGCTCATTATTAAAATAATTAAACGCAATCTCGTTGGCGCTAAAAAACACCTTAAATTGGCTCGGAAATATATCGTTTTCAGCTATATCAAAATACGAGTTACTACTTAGCTCTTCAAGTGCATTTTGGGTTTGTGGCACCTCTCTAAAGTTGCAATCGGTTAGTGGGCAAATTTCGTCAAAGTCGTAAAACACCACTCGCCCCCATCGCGTTACGCCAAAGTTTTTCATTAGCATGTCGCCCGGAAATATATTAGCACCGGCTAATTCTTTAATTGCTTTACCGTAATCATGCATAACTCTCTCTAAGGTTTTGTTATCGCATCGGGTAATATATAAATTAAGCGGGGTCATTTTACGCTCAACATAAACGTGCTTTAAAATAAGTGCCTTGCCAGATATAACCATGCTGCTGCCAATTTGGCTTTTCATCTGCTCAAGCAGTTCATCGCTAAAACGGCTTAAATCAAACGCTAAATATCTAAATTCGTGTGTGTCTACCAAACGACCAACCCTATCGGCTTGTTTTACAAAGTTATACTTTTCTTTCACTTGTGCTTTGGTGGCTGTTTTTGGCGCACTAAATTTGTCTTTAATTACTTTATAAACGTAATCTAGCCCTTCAATAGTAAATACCAGCATTACCATACCTGGCGTCCCTGCTGCTGTAACATACTTAAAGTTGGCTGGACTATTTTTAGTCGTATCAACCTTGTGTCGATAAAACTCAGTTTTGGCGTGCTTTATAAAACCAATGGCGTTAAATAACTCAAAGCGTTGTTTATGTGGCATTAACACACTTAAGTAATCTACATAACGAGCGGGCTTATCGGTATCAACCATAAAATAGGTGCGTGCAAAACCAAATAATAAACTTAATTGATCGGCGCCCATCATTACAGCATCAAGCTTTAGTCCCTCATCGGTATTTAAAATAGCAATGGCAAAAGGCATGTTGTCGCCATTTTTAGCAATGCAGCGCCCAATTAAATAACAGGCTTTGTTTCTAAAAAATAATGAGTTGGCGTATTCAATATAACCGTCGTTTAAATTTATAAGTTCGTACACCTGTTTGCATTGCTGCTTAGCGCCTTGCATTAACGTACTTTGTAATGTGGCTACATCGCGTTCTAAATTACTAAACGGCACTCTAAATACTTGATTAGTGATAAGCGTTTTAACGGCGTTATTAAACCCATTATGTAGCGATACCCTACTCACTAAGCTTTCATAAGAGCGTGGCTCACTACGATACTTTGCTTTTAATACAAACAAATGCACAGTACGAATCTTTTTATCGTCCCAAATTGCGCCAAATGTTGAGTTAAAAAAGGTATGCGCAATAGGTTTATTTTCGTGATTTTGTACCATATCGCCATAAATATTTTTAGCTAACTGCCACGTTTGCGGGCAAGTAAGTTCAGCATAAGCAATAACTCTGACGGCTTCACTCACGTTTTTAACTTCGCGCTCATACACCTGTAAACGTTCACGCATAGCACTTTGTACACTGTGATACTGTCGTTGTTCAAACCGGCTTTGTGCACCCAGTGTAATATTTAAAAATTGCGAAAACATCGCCTCAAATCCAGCAAAAACAGATCGTGCAAGCTTACTGGCTACAACGTGTTGTAGCGCATTATTAGATTGATTTGTTAGCTTATTTTGCATAAATACAGCACTTATATTGATGCCAGTTATGGCGGTTATTTTTCATTAATGGTTTACACCTTAGCAAGCAGGCTTTAATTTAGATAATTAATAAAGCATATAATTTAAATTGATCATATGAATATAAGAAACGTCGACCTCAACTTGTTAGTTTACTTAAATGTACTCATTGATGAAAAAAGTGTTTCAAAAGCTGCGAATAAGCTCGCGCTTACGCAACCTGCTATGAGTAACGCATTAAAACGTTTGCGCGATTTATTTGACGACCCGCTACTGGTGCGTGCCGCAGGCTCTATGACGCCAACGGCAAAGGCACTTTCATTAAAGCCTGAAGTTGAGGCCCTATTAAAAATGGCTGAAGCTATTACGCAACCTAGTGAGCAGTTTAACCCTGCAACTGCTGAAGTTACGTTTAGAATAATGGCAAACGACTATATAGAGTCGACCTTAATAGCCCCTTTTATAACGGCGCAGCTTAGTAAAAACCCCGGTATTAATTTTGATGTATTGAGCCCAAGCGACGTAAACCTACAAGACATGGAAAAAGGCACTATAGATTTAGCCATAAACCGCTTTAACGGCCTACCACGCTCGTTTCATCAAGCCAGTGTATGGCGAGATAATTACTGTTGTTTAACCCATCCTAAAAATACATTTTTACAACAATCAGGGTTAGACGACTACTTACAAAAAGAACATATTTGGGTAAACCGTGCAGGTTGGGGGCCGGAGGCCGCTGTTACTAATAAATCGGGAAAGCAAAAATTAGGCTGGGTAGACGAAGCCCTTTGGCAACTAGAACAAACCCGTAAAATACGTGTTTTTACTCGCCACTACATGGTCGCAAGCCTGCTTTGCCAATCAGAGCAACTTATTGCCACCCTACCGCGCAGGCAAGCTAAGTTATTAACTTCTCATACTGATTTAGTAATCAGCCCGGTGCCATTTCAAATAGTCCCTATTGAAGTAAAAATGATATGGAGCCCACTGCTGCACCATGCCCCTGCACACCAATGGTTAAGACGTGAGTTATTAGCGTTTGCTAAAACGATTGCAGATAGATAAATTAAATACAGATATGTTGAGTTATAAGTTTCGAACAAGCTCGGTTTTATACAATAACTTCAAATGGAGAAAAAATGGATAGTGCATCAATAATTGCATGGAGTGTTTTGTTTGGCGGCATAGGTATTGGCTACCTTACTTACGGGCGAAGAAAAAAAGCCGTAGTGCCACTTTGTATTGGTTTGTCGTTATTGGTGTTTCCGTACTTTATGACTAGTGTTAGCATGCTGCTGATTGTAGGCGCTATTTTAGTGGCTATTCCCTACTTTATTAAAATTTAACATTACTACTGTTATTGCTATTGTTACGGCTAAATAAAATACACGCGAAAAATAAAAAAGCGCCACGGTATTCAACTTTGGGAAAATACCGTGGCGCTTTTGGAAATCGTCGATATAGGAATCTACCTACAGCGTATTATTAGCAAGCTTAGTACCAACTTCATAAAATAATTAAAATTCAATAAAAACAATTAACTAAAATTCCTTCTTTATTCCTTAACTCCTCCCCTTGTTCCAGTTTTGTGCACACTTTCACCGCATTGCACCAAATTAATTAGGGCGTGTTGATCTTTGTGGTATGAAAAACAAACAGCATGAAGATAAGGTATAATTGAATTCGCCAGAAAACTTTACACCGAACCTACATGCCAAGATTAATGTTAACAGACGGGACATGGAATGTCTTATCAAAAGTAATGTACTTAAGTGGTCGAATTTATAATAAGCCCGACCATAGAAAAACGCTCGAAGGCATACTGTATAAGATGCGCA
>NZ_JASDCB010000044.1:0-33680 GCF_030408135.1 Pseudoalteromonas sp. APC 3691
CCGGATAAAGTACCGTCTCTTCATTGGCTGTACTATAGTTTAGCGAAATTGGGAGGGTGGTATGACAGTAAAAGAAATGGTCGAGTTGGCGTAAAAGCACTCTGGAAGGGGTGGTTGAAATTAGCAGGAATGGTCGAATCTGCCGAATTGTTAATATCAATTCAGCAGACAGAAAAGTTGTGATCAAGAGACAGCCTGTATCCATATAGACAACAAAGTGTTACTCACTCCAAAGAAATCTCAAAATTAGTACCTGTTTAGCATTTCAATTTCATCATCACCTATTAATTTGAAAGGTTAATCTCACATATAAAATTTACTTTTAATTATTTATTTGTACTAATATTTTGAAATTTTAAATTATATAAGCGCGTATTTTTAAATTTTAGTCATGCAAATTTATCTTTATAACTAAAGTTAAATTAAATTTAACAGGTATTACCAGTCTGTTTTGGTAACAATTTTATCAGGAAATAACGGTGTTTATTCATAAGGTATTAAGTTTTGCGTTAAATATTGGTAATAGTGGTTTTTATTTTAGGTATTACTATTTTCTTAAATTTAAAATTTATTACATAGTGTAAATAGAAATCAATACGTTTTTAAAGTGTTGTTTTTAAAATGTTTTTTGTATTTTAAAGATATCCCTTTAGAGGTTTTATAGTTTTCATGGTAACAATTAACTTGTTTACATATTGGTAATAAAAAATATAGCCTTGTTTTGCCGGTTAGGTGATGGTTTTGGTAATGCCAATTTAAAGGTTTTTTCTTTTAAAATTCTTTTTTGTTGTTACCAATTTTTTTGGGTTTAAAAGTCTGTTTACATGATGCGATCTAGGTTTGGTTTTTATCGCCAAGCTAAGCTGTAAGGTTGCTTATTATTCAGGTTTAAAGGAATAAAAATAATGGTTAAATTTAAAAAGTTACTTATTTGCTCTGCAGTTGCTGCAAGTACTTCTTTTGCGCACGCTGCCTCGATTGAAAATTCAGGTTTTGAAGGTGGCTGGAGTAATTGGAATGAAACAGAGCCTGCAGCGCTATCTTCAGATTCGTATAAAGGCTCTAAATCACTGAAAATACAAGGTAGCCCAGGGCGTGTTTATCAAAATGTAGATGTAGATCGAAATACTCAGTACATGTTAAGTGCCTATGTACTCGGTAAGGGGCAAATCGGGATCAATGATCTTAATGGTTTGTTTAAAAGTGAGAAATTCAATGTTTCTTCATGGACAAAAGTATCTAAAACTTTCACCACGGCTAACACTGGTTCACTACAAGTATTTGCTAAGCATGATAAGAGTTCAAGCGATGTTCGTTTTGATGACTTTTCGTTAACTAAGGGTAGTTCTTCTGGCGGTGGAGACACAGGTGGTGATACTGGCGGCGGTGATACGGGTAGTGGCTCTGGTATAGCGAGTAACATCACCAACGGTAGTATTTTTGATCTTGAAGGTAATGATCCTCATCCATTAGTAAATAGCGATACTTTGGAGTTTGTTCCTTTAGAAGCGCGTCATATCACTCCAAACGGGAATGGCTGGCGTCATGAATATAAAGTTAAAGAAAGTGCACGTGTTGCAATGACCGAAACCTATGAGGTTTTTGAGGCAACTGTAAAAGTTGAAATGTCAGATGGTGGTAAAACAATTATCTCTCAGCACCATGCTAGCGATACCGGGACAATTTCTAAAGTGTATGTTTCAGATACAGATGAATCTGGATTTGATGACAGTGTAGCTGGAAATGGCATTTTTGACGTTTATGTTCGTCTGCGAAATACAAGCGGTAACGAAGAAAAATTTGCCCTTGGTACTATTACTAGTGGTGGCTCGTTTACTCTACGTGTTGAAAATAATTATGGCGATGTTGATGTTAGCGCACTAGGTCGCTCATTTGGTATACCTGTAGAAGATGACTCAGAGTCATACTTTAAATTTGGTAATTACCTACAATCACAAGACCCTGATACATTGGATGAGTGTGGGGAATCGGGTAATTCGGATTCTTTCAAAGAGTGCTTTGAAGATTTAGGGATTACAGAATCTAAAGTAACGATGACAAATGTTAGTTATACCCGAGAAACTAACTAATTAGCTACTCAATCATGGCCACTCAATTGAGTGGCCATACTAAAATTGCTTTAATTTATAGCCATTTTTTATTTTTAAAATACACACCAATACCGCCAGTAAGCACAATTAAAAATATGACAAAAGCACTAAATGCATAAGGGCTTTCGGTACCCGGAATACCCCCTACGTTTACACCTAACAGGCCAGTTAAAAAGCCTAACGGTAAAAAAAGTGCCGCTACTACTGACATAACATACATTCGCTGGTTTAACTGTTCAGAGACTTGGTTAGTGATTGTCTGCTGAATGATTTGCGCACGCTCAATCGAGCTATCAAGCTCCTCTAAATAACGAATAAGTAAGTTAGTCGTTTCATTAAGTTTTGCTTTATCGTCATCCAACAGCCAGGAGTAGTGATTATTTACCATTGAGCTAAGGGCTTCTTTTTGCGGTTTTAAATAGCGTTTTAAGGCAATTGTTTGACGGCGTAACTGTGATAAACCTTGGTTATCAAACCTTTTACTAGGTTCATCTATTTCTTCTTCAAACTCATCGAGTGTTTCATCGAGTGAATCAATAACGCTTTGCATGCGAGAGGTTAGTTTTTGTGTAATGGAGCATACTAGCTCAGAAATATTATATGGACCTTTGTTTTCATTTAAACACGCAAGCGTATCTTGCACCGATAATAAACGGCGCTTACGGGTGGTAATAAGGATATTTTCACTAATAAATAAACGAATTGAAACCATGTCTTCAGGGCTTTGTGCTGGGTTTAAATTTACACCACGTAAAAATAACATGTGCCCATTAGTTGTTGCTGTAATACGTGGTCGTGTTTCATCAGCAATTAAAGAGTCTAATTCGTAGTCGTTTAAGTGAGGCTGTGCCTTGAGCCACTCAACCGCCTCGCTTTGGCTATAGTCCATGTGCACCCAAAGTTTTCCGTGGCTTGGTTGCCAGCTATTTAGCTCATTCGTGCTTTCAATAGGGCGAGCGCCGCCTTGTCCATCAAGTACAAGTGCATGTAGTAAACCATTAATCATAATTATTTCTCATAATAGTGTATTTTTAATACCGTTAACTATAGTGTATCTACTTAAGTATTTTAAACTTACCTTTATTTTTAATAAGTTAAGTTTGAAAAACCAAATAAATGCAGAGCCTAGGGGCTGAGCAAAGTAGCATAAAGTACTGTTCAGTAAGGCGTGCATTGTGTGACTAGTTGTTTAAAAAGATCAATTTAATTTACTAATCGACTAGATAAATTTATTTCGTTGGTGTTTTTTTACCTGTAGCGTATAAGTCACTTTTTTATTAAGGGCACATTTATGACAGCAAAGATTACAGTTGGTTGGCGTGAGTGGTTAAGTTTACCTGAGCTTGGTATTAACGATATAAAAGCAAAAATTGATACAGGCGCTCGCACTTCATGTATTCATGCAATTAACATTGAAGAATACGAAGTTGACTCAGAGAAATGGGTTAAATTTACGGCCCAACCATTGCAAGATGATGAGCAAACGCAAGTCACTTGCAAGGCAAAAGTTAAAAAAATGAAGTACGTAACCAGCTCAAGTGGGCAAAAAGAGTTACGCTACTTTATAGAAACGACATTGCATGCAGGCGAGCATAGTTGGCCGATAGAGCTTACTTTAACAAGCCGTGCAACAATGAAGTTTAGAATGTTATTAGGGCGTACAGCCATGGAAAATCGTATAGTCGTTGACCCGGCTTTATCTCAACTATTAGGTCGTAAGGTTTAACTATGAAAATCGGTATTTTATCTCGCAACAGAAAACTATATTCAACACGTCGCTTAATTGAGGCGGCAGAAGCACGCGGTCACGAAGTTAAGGTGATTGATGCATTACGCTGCTATATGAATATAAACTCGGAGCAACCAGAAATTCACTATCGCGGTGAAAACTTAAAAGAATTTGACGCAATCGTCCCGCGTATTGGTGCATCGGTTACATTTTATGGCTGTTCGGTACTTCGTCAGTTTGAAATGATGGGTGTTTACCCAGTAAACGAATCAGTCGCTATTTCTCGTTCGCGCGATAAATTACGCTCACTTCAGTTACTTTCGCGCAAAGGCGTTGGTATGCCAGTAACAGGTTTTGCGAGCAAACCAGATGATGTAAAAGACTTACTAGAAATGGTAGGCGGTGCACCTGTTGTAATTAAATTACTTGAAGGCACACAAGGTATTGGTGTTGTACTTGCTGAAACACGCAAAGCGGCTGAAAGTGTTATTGAAGCATTTATGGGCTTAAAAGCTAATATTATGGTTCAGGAATACATTAAAGAAGCAGGTGGCGCGGATATACGTTGTTTTGTACTAGGCGATAAAGTAATAGCAGCTATGAAGCGCCAAGCACAAGAAGGTGAGTTCCGCTCTAACCTTCACCGTGGTGGTAGCGCTACGTTAGTTCGCATTACTCCAGAAGAACGTAAAACGGCAGTAGCAGCGGCTAAATCAATGGGCTTAAACGTAGCGGGAGTTGATTTACTTCGCTCATCTCGTGGACCACTTGTGATGGAAGTTAACTCATCACCAGGTTTAGAGGGCATTGAAATAGCAACAGGTAAAGACATTGCAGGCATGGTGATTGATTTCATCGAAAAAAATGCTTCAAGTAAAGGAACAGCAACACGTGGCAAAGGTTAAAATTAACCGTCCTTTTTCCTTATTAGGAGAGAGTGTAGGCGTAGGCGAGCGTAAAACACTTGCCTTAGAGGCAGCTAAACTTTATACCCATTCACCACTTAATATTCCTATTGAAGTGGTTAACGGTGTAATGGAAGGTCCTGTGCTTATGGTGTGTGCGGCGATTCATGGTGATGAGCTAAATGGCGTAGAAGTTGTGCGTCAGTTAATTGCTAAAATAGACCCAAGCCAACTGCGTGGTACGATAATAGCTGTGCCTATTGTGAATGTGTTTGGCTTTATTCATAAATCGCGTTATTTACCAGACCGACGCGATATGAACCGTAGTTTCCCAGGTTCTGAGCGTGGCTCACTTGCTGGGCGTATGGCTTATATGTTTTTTAATCAAGTGGCAGTACATTGTACTCACATTATTGATTTACATACTGGCGCTATTCATCGAACTAACTTACCGCAAATTCGCGCTAATTTAGAAGATGAAGCAACGGCTGATATGGCTAAAGCATTTGGTACACCAGCGGTAATAAATGCGTCATTGCGTAATGGTTCATTACGAAGTGAAGCTGCAAACCTAGGTATACCGGTTATAACCTATGAAGCAGGTGAAGCACTGCGTTTTGATCCTATAGCTATTGCGGCAGGTGTGCAGGGTGTTGATTATGTTATGCGTCATTTAAAAATGATCCGTGGCAAGCGTCCTAAAAAGTTACCAGATCCTATCATTGCCGGTTCGACTAGTTGGATACGTGCAGAGGTTGATGGCATTGTGCGTGCACAAGTATCACTAGGTGAGCATGTGACTAAAGGGCAAGTACTTGCTTATATTAGTAGCCCATTAGGCGACTCTGAGCTTGAACTTTTAGCACCTAAGGGTGGGATTGTTATTGGTCAGCAAACTATGCCATTAGTAAATGAAGGTGACGCGGTTTTCCACCTTGCTTACTTTGCAAATGACAATAGTTTAGTAGAGCAGCAACTAGAGAACTTTATTGATGAAATAAATGATTTAGATGACGAGCTTAAAACAGCTGAACTAAATAACTAATAGCTAGGGGTGTTTAACTTTGCGGATTGAAATTTGTTCAATCTAGGGGCGATTAAATCGCGGCGCGAGGTTTGTAACCTAGTGGGCTCGATAACTGCTCCTGCGTTATTCTAATGGCTTACATCCATGTAAGAATAAGTAAAAACCGAGTCACAAAGAGTTTATCGCCCCTAGGCAGAACCCGAAGGGCAGCGCATGTTTGGCATTTATGCTGCGTTATCGCCTATTTATGGGGAGTAACCACACTTCATAGGTTCTGCCTTGCCTAAAAACCAAACATACTGCTGCAAATTCAACCATCAAAGGTCAACACGCCCTAGTCTTAATTTTCGCTAGTTAAGCATTAAAAAGCCGCAGTAGGTATTTTGACTACTGCGGCTTTTTTGTGAATATGATTTTTTAAACTATGTTTTTTTAGGACCAATAATACGCTTTATAACAGGGGTTTTAGTTGGCTTTGGTTCTTTATTTAAAACCATGACAGGGCGTGTCACAAATAAATTGTTAGGGTAAATTACACGGTGCCCATCAATATGTTCAAGTACTACATTCATTAAGCCCATTTCAACAATGCGCCCTTCAACATGATTCGCACCATCAATAATTCGTACCCAATAACCAACGCGGCAATCGTTTTGAATAAACATCAGTAAAAATGCGGTGAGGTTACTCAATAATGACCAGGCGGCAAAAAGTGCTACCCCTAACATGGCAAATAAAGAAGAGCCTAAAACCAATAAACCACGCAGCTCTATACCCCAAAATACTAAAACCAAACACAGTACTACAAAGGCGAGTATAATTTTTAGTAAAAGCTCTGCACGGTATTTTCGGTGTAAATCTACTTTGCCTTTAATCGCTTTTTCGAGTAGTTTTTTGGTTATTTTTAATAGAAGAGGGAAAACCAAAATAGCGATTATAGTTACAACTAACTTATATTGTGATGCAAACAATTCTAAAACTTCTATTATTTCCACATTAGGTCCTGAACTTTCATAACAATTTAATGCAATTGGTATTAGTTTAACGTGTTTGTATTATTTAAAAAGTGTTTTTAACGCTTACTAGCCACTGGACTGAGTCTACATCGTCGTAGCTATCAACAGGGGCGGCAATATCAATGTGGATCATGGTTCCTGAGTTTGCACGACTCGGTGCCAAACGCAGACCAACGCCTACATTTTTCAATACATGTGCATTTTCACCGTTATCTTCATCGTTAAACCATGCTCTGCCTACATCTACAAAAGCTGCGCCACCCACTTTAAATAGTTGTAGTAAATCGTACTCCCAGTAATAGCGCTTTTCTAAATTAACTAAAAAGCTGCGGTCGCCATGTTGATAATCCATCGGGTAACCACGCAGGCCTGTTTCGCCACCTAAAGTAAGCTGTTGATCAGCAGTCAGGTTTTTGGCGTATTGCACGCGGGCTTTAACATACCAAGATTGGTCTTCACTGGTATTTAAATAATATTGTACTTGGCTGGTGGCCATAAAATTTTCGAGTTTTTTCTGTTCTTTATTCCAATAGCCATCAATATCAGCACTAAAACGCCATAAGGTATTATCGTTAGTAAAGTGGGCTTTTTTGAAGTTAAATGAATACACTGCGCGGCTGTCGTCATTACTTAATGATTCGTCTGAATAGCCAATTAAGCTTTTAATATTCCAACCTAAGTTTAAATCCTCAGTGCGAGATATACTGTCAAAATTGCGTACTTTTATGTAGTTATCTTCAAACCAATGGCCGCTTATAAAGGGATAACTTAAACTTCTGTCATCGGCAAGTGGTGCAAATGTAGTGTCTATAGCTTCAAAGGTATGCTGCTCGTCGGTATAACCTAAGGTTAAGCGTTGGGTCCAATTATTATTAAGCGCTTTAGAGTGTCCTATAAATGCACGGTTTAAATCAGTAGTTTGATCAAATTCGCTAAACTCTTCGCCGCGTTTATATAGTGACTCTTCGCGCTGCTCAGAATAGCTTAAAATACCGTAACTAAAAGGGGTGTCTATCGCGTAAAATGGATAGGTTAGCTCAAGTAAATGGCGCTTGCCATCGCTGTTATCAGCGTACTCTAAACGGCCGCGGTAGCGAGTAGATAAAATATTAGGATCGTCGTAAACAAATAAATAACCGCTACGATCGCTGTCAGTCGTGCGTGACAAAGAAAGGCGCTTCCCCCAACCAAGCAGGTTTGATTCTCTAAAACCTATACTTGATTTATTTTCTCCGCCGCTACGGCTAAAGTTTACTTCAGGTAAAAGTGTCCATAAATCACGGGTAACCACTTCTACATTAACGTCACCGTCGCAGTTTTCGATTGCACTAATTTGTGCATCATATAAGTAGCTTTCTTTACGAAGTAGGCGCTCAGACTCTGCAAGCTTTTTAGCGTCGTACTTGTCACCAGGGGAGAATAATAAAAGGTTATTAATAACATCGGGCTCTGTTTGAATATGAGCGCGATTAGCAAATCGGAATAAGGCATTATTTTCCTCTTCAAGCTCAGTATTAAATACATTAAGTTGCTTGAGCTTTATTGAGGCTATTTTAGCGTTACTATTACTGTGTGTGAGGGTTGTTTTGTCTTGAACTTCTCGGCGTAAGTTTTTATTTGTGCTTAAATCTGTCTGTTCTACAAGGCAGTTATCAGTTTTCGTTGAAGATTGTTGTGCGAATGTATTTGGCACATAAAAGCTTAAAACCGTTAAGCTAATACAACATTGTGCTATCCATTTCTTGTTCACCATTAAACCTCTTTACTGCAACGTAGCAAATGACTATCGTAATATCAGCTTACATCATTGTTATTATAATGTAAGTAAAAGGTATGGATTTTGAAACTAATTAATTGTTACCCGTTTTCACTTTTGTTAATGAAGACTGCTTAGGTAAATTTGACGTTTAAAATTAGCCTAAATAAAAGGCAAGTGCAGCTAATAAGTGTTCTGCTTCAGCACCTTCGCCATTAATCCAGACACTTTGACTGTAATGTTCGTAGTTTAAGTTAAAGGTATGGTGATTATAAGTAAAACGAACTTGATGACGATCGGCGCCTGCAGAGTATTCGTTGATGGTTATGTCATTTGAGTGTAAAAAGAGTGTACTCCACAGTTCAAAGTCTTCATCGTGTGGAGGCTCGACTGGTGTAATTAAAATGAATTTGTGAGCGTGGTCATATTCTATTTGGGTCATAATGCTCTTAATTAGTAGCTAGGTAATGTCGAATTGCCGTTAAAAATTCGCCGCCGTACTTATTTAACTTAGTAAAACCAACACCTGAGACCTTTAAAAATTCACTGTCGTTTGTTGGCATAAGCTGCGCCATTTCGGCTAACGTTTTATCATTAAATACTACATAAGGTGGCACATCGTCGGCATCAGCAAGTTCTTTACGAAGTGCGCGCAGGCGAGCAAACAGTTTTTTGTCGTAATTAAATTGCGCTAACTTATCTTGATAAACGTGTTTGGCTTGCAGGCGTGGCTCGGCTAATTGCAGTGCGTATTCACCTTTTAAAATTACACGCGCGGCTTCTGTTAATCTAAGTGACGCACCTTGTGTTATATCTTGGCTAAGTAAGCCTTGATGAATAAGCTGGCGTAAAATACTGAGCCAAAACTCACTGCTTTTATCTTTACCTATGCCGTAGGTACTTAACTCATGATGATTATTATCGCGTATGCGGCTAGTATTTGCACCGCGAAGTAATTCAACAATATAACCAAGTCCAAAACGTTGTCCCGCTCTGTACACACACGAAAGTGCTTGCTGGGCGACTAACGTACCATCAAAGCTTTTTGGCGGATTTAAGCAAATATCGCAGTTGCCACAAGGTTCGCGTTGATATTCACTAAAGTAGTTAAGTAATATTTGACGACGACATGTTTGCGCTTCGGCAAAGCTTGCCATTGCGTTAAAGCGTTGTTCTTCTACGCGGCGGCGTTGCTCGTCGTCTATGTCTTCAAAAAAGCGCCTTACGCGACCTATATCAGCTGGGTCAAAATACATTATAGCTTCTGCGGCAAGTCCATCTCGCCCAGCTCGACCTGTTTCTTGATAGTAAGACTCTATACTTTTTGGAATATCGTAATGCAGTACAAAACGCACGTTAGGCTTATTTATACCCATACCAAAGGCAACGGTTGCGACCACTATTTGAATATCGTCACGGGCAAAACCAGTTTGAACAAACTGTCGTTGCTCATTACTCATACCAGCATGGTAAGCGGCAGCGTTTAACCCTGCATCAGCCAATTTTTCGGCAATGTCGTCTACGCGTTTACGGCTGGTGCAATAAATGATACCGCTTTGGCTTTTTTGCTCCTTTAGGTAGCGAAGCAATTGCACCATAGGTTTAAATTTTTCTTCTATGGTGTAACGAATATTGGGGCGATCAAAGCTGCCAGTATGAATATAAGGCTGTTGTAGTTTTAATTGCTCAACTATATCAAACCGTGTGGCTTTATCGGCGGTGGCGGTTAATGCCATCATTGGGACATGTGCAAAACGTTGCTTTAATTCGTTTAAGCGAAAGTAATGAGGTCTAAAGTCATGACCCCAATGCGACACACAGTGCGCTTCGTCAATAGCAAATAAACTCACATTTAAATGCGATAAACGCTCTAAAAATTCGTGTTGTAATACTTTTTCAGGCGCCACATATAAGAGCTTAATTTGCCCCTGATGAAGCTGTTGATACACCAATTGCTGTTCTTCTCGTGCTAAGCTGTTATTAACGTAAGCGGCTTTTACCCCAAGAGCTTGCAGTTGCGTTACCTGATCTTGCATTAGCGATATAAGCGGAGATATAACAATGGTTACGCCTTCGAGTACTAAAGCAGGGATTTGGTAGCACACCGATTTTCCGCCGCCAGTAGGAAGCAATACAAGCGAGTCTTGACCGTTAATAGCGGCATCAATAACTGCTTTTTGACCGTCGCGAAATTCACTGTAGCCAAACACTTGTTTGAGGACAGTTTCGGGTTTACGCACAAGGGTGCTAGAAGGTGGAGTTGATGTATTCATTGGCGGGTATTTTAGTGGTTTTTTAGTGAGATGTCTTTAGCTGAGTTACTTGATAAATTATTTAAGTGGAGTCTCGTAGTTTTACACTATGTATGTTTTACTCATCTTACCTGTTTTGACATAGAGAATAATAATGAATAAAGAAATGTTAATTGAACAAGTAGGCGCGTTATTTGTAAATGGCATGCCGTTTAACCAGTTTTTACAAATATCGGTTGAGTCGTTAAGCCCTGAACAGGCCAAAATTACGTTCCCGTGGCAGGATGTACTAATTGGTAATCCTGCGCAAAAAATACTCCATGGTGGTGTTATTTCAGCCGTACTTGATAATGTAGGCGGTATGCTCGCTGCAGCAAGTGTAATTGATAAACTCACCGATTTAGATATCACAAGTGTGCAAACAAAATTAGCCACGCTTGGGACTATCGACTTACGTACTGATTATTTGCGCCCTGGTAAAGGAGAGAGCTTTACTGCCAGCGCAACACTTATTCGTTCAGGTAATAAAGTATGTGTATGCAGAATGGAATTACATAACGAACAGTCTGTTCAAATTGCTTTTGGAACCGGTACGTATTTAGTTGGATAAAACGCGCGTGGCAAGTAAACTAGCGGCCTTTTAAATCACTAAGTGTTTATTATGTCGATTGATACCGAGCAGCGTAAAGGTGCTATTTTTGCTTGTCTTGCTTTTTTTATGTGGGGTCTTGCGCCAATATACTTTAAGTTAATTCAGCATGTTACTGCCTTTGAAATTTTAATGCATCGGGTTGTTTGGTCGGTTGTATTTTTAGTACTGGTAGTAAGTATTTTAAAGTATTGGGACAAAGTAAAACGCATCATTGTTCAGCCTAAGCTTTTGCTTATGCTTGTCATTACCTCTGCACTGCTTGGGTTTAACTGGGGTTTATTTATATGGGCTATAAATAATAACCATATGCTTGATGCGAGTTTGGGCTATTACATAAACCCTCTTTTAAATGTATTGCTGGGAATGCTCTTTTTAGGTGAACGCCTGCGTAAGTTTCAAGGCGTAGCAGTAGCACTTGCCTTTAGTGGTGTTGTACTGCAGCTAATTAGTTTTGGCTCGTTTCCGGTAGTTGCATTTTCATTGGCTATATCGTTTGCGCTTTATGGTTTAATACGTAAAAAGTTACCTGTTGAAGCTCTGCCTGGTATTTTACTTGAAGCACTTATATTACTGCCTGTTGCACTCATCTATTGGTGGTTAATGGTGCCTACAGCAACATCAAGCCTCCCAGCCAACGATTGGCATACAAATGCATTACTGATTAGTGCCGGTATTGTAACTACATTACCCCTGCTGTGTTTTACCGGTGCAGCTAAGCGCTTACAATACACTACACTTGGTTTTTTTCAGTACATTGGACCAAGCCTAATGTTTATATTGGCAGTGGTGTTTTACGGTGAAATTTTTGATGCGGAGCGTGTAGTAACGTTTGCATGTATTTGGAGTGCATTAGCTATTTTTAGTTGGGATTCTTATCATCAATCACGTAAACGTAAAAAAGCGGCGATTACAGCCGCAGAAGTATAATTAACTAATAAAATGGTTAACTAACTACTTTATTACGACCAGATTCTTTAGCATCGTAAAGTTTTAAATCGGCCTGTTTTAATAGTTCATCAATTTGATAAACAGGCCCGTTTGAGAAGCCAATAGAGATAGTAAATTTAATTTTAGCTTTACTAAATTCTTGGCTATTCATTTCTATAAAATACCTAAAACCTTCAAGCCTTTTTAGTGCTTCTTGTTTATCAGTGTCGGCAAAGTACACTGCGAATTCTTCACCACCTAAACGCGCTACTAAATACTTTTTAAAATATTTACTAAAGCAAATAGAAAGCCCTTTTAATACTTCGTCGCCTACATCATGTCCGTGTGTGTCATTAATCACTTTAAAATGATCAATATCAAGCATTGCTAAGGATCCTGAACCTTGCTTACTTTTAATCTTTTTAAGTGACTTATTGGTTTCTTCAAAAAAGTAACGGCGATTAGGTAAATTAGTTAAATAATCAGTGTTAGCTTGCCGTTTTATTGTGGCCATGAGCTCTAACATATCGACGTTTTGGCTTAGACGACAATAAAACTCTTCATTATAAAAAGGTTTACGAAGGTAGTCGTTTGCACCATTTTTTAAAAACAACGTTGATAAATCAGACGAGTCTGCGGCAGAAACACCAATAATCACTTTTTCATCGTTGTCATATAAACGACGAATTTCAGTGCATAGTTCATCACCATTCATGTTTGGCATTTCGTTATCAGTAATAATTACAGATATATCAGGTGAGGCTTCAAGCGCGGCTAGTGCTTCTATACCGTCTTCGGCTTGTAGAATTTGATATTTATGACGTGCAAGCAAGCTGCAAATGTAAGTACGTGTAGATGCAGAATCATCAACAACAAGCACTTTTACATTTTCGTTGCGAGTTAATCTAAGTAATTGTCTTTCGAGGTATTGATACGCTTGTTTGTTTTCTTTAATGATATAATCAATGATTGGATATTTTTCGACTGTATCGCGGGTTTGTTTATCAATATTACCCGTCATTACAATAGTTGGAATGTCAGCCTTAACAGTACACGGTACTGCTTCACCAGATGGGGCATCAGGTAATATAAAGTCGACTACAGCACAAAAGTAGCTATTTTTACTTATAAGCTCTTTTGTTTGTGCTAATGACTCAGCTATATCAACTTCATAACCTGCTTTAAGCGCGATGTGCTTTTGCACTCGCGCCATTGCAGGTGTATCTTCAACTATTAGTATTTTTCGCGTCACGTAACACCTTGTTTATATTTTGCAAAAATATTTGCTTATACAAGTTGTAACTGTTAAAACGCAAAAAAGCAAATAACTTAAGTACTTACAGGTTATCCGCTTCTGAATAATACTCTTGGCTAATTGGTGCTGGCCCTGACATTTTTGAACGGCCAAATAAAGTATGAAATTTAGTTTTACAGGTCGTTAGCTTTAAGTATTTTACCCAAGCTCGTTCGATTGGGTTAGTAGGTTCTTGTGAGCCAGTTACGACTGCTACAAACTGTTCTTGGTGTTCGTTTTGCGGCTCAATTGTTTTACTGTATAAGCCTTTTAAAACAACTCCGTGTTGTTCAAGTATGCTGGCTTCTAATAAGGTGAAGTTTCCGCTGCGGCTAAAGCCTCGTGGAAAGTTTTGATCATCATAAAATTGACGTTGGCTAACAAATGCTTGGCGTAGTAATGAAATGTTATTGCTCATAGCTTTATCCTCATACCTTAGTAATTAGATGGAGTATGATGCAAGTTTGGCAATTTATTAAACAAATTATTTTTATCGTGAGGATAAAAAATTGGATATCGATTTATTAAAAACATTCGTTGAGGTAGTGCGTACGCGTCACTTTGGTAAAGCGGCCGAAAACCTTTATATTACGCAGTCTGCAGTGAGCTTTAGAATTCGCCAATTAGAGCAAGGGCTTGGTGTTAATTTGTTTATTCGCCAGCGTAATAACATTCAACTTACAGCACCTGGCGAGCGCTTATTACCGCACGCGCAAATGATTATTACAGGTATGCAGCGCGCCAAAGTAGATGTTGCGCTTGCCGATAATATGCATAAGCAAATTAGCTTAGCAGGAACGCCTAATATTTGGGATGCTTTTTTACAGTTTGGTATAACAAATATTGTATCGGCGATGCCGGGCGTGTCGTTGGTTGCAGAAGTTAAAGCACAACAAGAAAGCACTCGACTATTATTAGAGCGCACGCTTGATTTGGCAATATTGTTTGATCCACCAAAAGTAGACGAGTTAGTAGTAGAGCGAATTTGTGAGTTGCCAATCATTCCTGTAAGCGGATATGACACAGCAACCAACGAAAACTTTTTTGATAATCAGTATGTATATGTTGATTGGGGAACTACTTTTTCTCTTTGGCATGCACGCCAGTTTACAGGAAAAACGCCACCTTACTTTAGAACTAGCACAGGACGTATTGCACTTGATTTAATACTGCAATGTGGCGGCAGTGCATTTATACCTCAAGTATTGGTAGAAGGGCATTTAGAAAAAGGTGAACTGTTTCATGTTAAAGATGTAGAAAATACCTCGCGAGACGTGTTTATAGCGTATCACAGAGACAACGAGCAAAAAGAGTTAATAGAAACCTTAGTTAATTTACTATCGCAAATGACGCCAAGCTTGTCATTAAAGAAAAGTAAGTAAGTTCGGCCGTTTATTAGGCTTTCATGTTATTTTGATTTCAAATTTAATGCATTTTTATTAATAAAAAAAGACATTAATATTTCCATTGTAATATTACTGTCATTTAGCGGTGACAAAATGCAGCAGTTTTAAAAATTAGTCTTTTGTGATTATCCAAGGAAATAACATGAAATTTGTAAAATCGAGCTTATGCTTAGCACTATTAAGTGGTTTATCTTTTAATGCACTTGCCGACGTAGACATTTACGGTAAAGCGAATGTAACAGTGCAATCATCAGATGATGGCGAAGGGTCTTTTACTGAGATAAAAAGTAATGCATCTCGTCTTGGTGTTAAAGGTTCTGAAAAAATAAATGATAGTTTAGAAGCGGTATATAAGTTTGAGTTTCAAGTTGATGTGTCTGATGCTGATTCAAAAGGCGATAACGACGATAACATTTCTGCGCGTAACCAATACGTTGGTTTAAAAGGTGCGTTTGGCCAAGTGGTTATTGGTCGTAACGATACTGCGCTTAAGCAATCTCAAGGCAAGTTGGATTTATTTAACGACCTTGAAGGCGACATTAAAAATGTATTTAAAGGTGAAAACCGCTTAGGAAATACAGTTAGTTATTCATCAAACTCATACGAAGGCTTTAAAGTACTTGCTACTTTTGTAGCCGAAGATGATGTAGACGCTGATAACGGTTATTCAATGGCGGTGACATACGGCGACGTGGCACTTAAAAAGAGCGCGGTATACGCCTCTATTGCAGCCGATAGCGAAGTAAATGGCTACGATGTAGTGCGTGCATCAATCCAAGGTAAAGTTGAAAACTTTAAACTGGGCGCAATGTACCAAACACAAGAAAAAGTTGACGGCAGCGCAGAAGCGGATGGTTATCTATTAAATGCAGCTTACAGCATGGGTAACAACACATTTAAAGTACAATACCAAGACATGGACTTTGACGACAGCGACGATAAGTCAGCAATATCAGTTGGTCTTGATCACAAATTAAATAAAAACATTAAAGTATTTGGCTTTTACTCAAGCTTCGACATGGACAACAACGTTGACCAAGACTACGTAGGCTTAGGTATGGAATACAAGTTTTAACTATTCGCTAAATTAGTTAAAACACTCCCTTTTTAACCGCGCTCTTTTGAGTGCGGTTTTTTTTTGCTTTAAATTATTTACTTAGCCGCCCATAATAGAGCTTCATTTGGAATGAGGTGCGAGTCCTCGACTGTTCCCGCAACTGTAATTAGCGCAAAGCTTTAAGTCAGATACAAATGGTATAATACCAATTTTATTAAAAACATGATCTTTCTAGCGAATTAAATAACTTACTAACTTCGTTAAAAATTATTCATATAGAACAAGTATATGTCATAATTTCCGCCTTGTTATTAAGCTATTTATTTGTCGCTATAATAAATCACTAATTTAATGCAATTGGTATGAATTCTTTTAACGAGCGGGTTTACTCATTTTTTCTTGTAGTGCATTAGTATTTTTATCGCATTTTTAGTGAGTTTAATCCCGTCTAGGACTGACTATTGCACACTCAAACGCCATTAAATACACCATTGCTAAACGTTAAAAACGTATCGTGGGATATTGGCAATAAAACGATTCTCAAAAAAATAAACCTTAAAATAACCACAGGTAAATTTGTTGGTTTGATTGGTCCCAATGGCGCAGGTAAATCGAGCTTATTGCGTTGTCTATATCGTTTTAATAAACCAAGTAATGGCGTTGTAGAATTTAACAGCACAGATATTTGGCAGCTAAAAAGCGATGAGTACGCAAAAAAAGTAGCGGTTGTTTTACAAGAAACCCCGTCGCAATTTAACTTAAGCGTATTTGATGTTATTGCGCTTGGGCTAACGCCTCATAAATCGCTATTTAGCTCAGTAACTAACACTGATAAACAAAAAGTTATTCAAGCTATCAATACCGTTGGGTTAGTAGATCATAGTGATCAAAGCTTTGAATCACTCTCAGGCGGTGAAAAGCAACGTGCCTTGATAGCCCGCGCCATAGTTCAGCAACCTCAACTGTTAATAATGGACGAGCCAACTAGCCATTTAGATGTTAAATACCAAATACAGGTGATGGAGCTTGCTAAATCGTTGGGTGTAACGGTGTTTGCATCGTTTCATGATTTAAACTTAGCCTCTGCAATGTGCGATGAACTAGTGGTTATTAAAAATGGTGAAATTACGCATTCAGGTGCGCCAAGTGAGGTATTAACCGAAAACATGCTAGGTGAGGTTTTTGGTGTCTGCGCTCAAGTAAATAACCACCCGCAAATATCGAAGTCGGGAAATAACATTCCTCATATCACTTACTTTTATGGTTACAAATAATATGAGCACAGTTAATACTCGCCAATCACTTGCGCTATTTATAAGTGCTGCAGCTGCTTTATTTAGCTTATTTGCAGCACTTAGTTTTGGCGCAGCAGAGACCTCACTACAAGATGTACTTAATAGTTTTTTGCTCTCAAATGATGCCTCTTTTAATACGCGTATTATTTTTGAACTAAGAATGCCACGCACATTACTCGCTTTTTTAGCAGGCTCTGGCTTAGCCATTGCGGGGCTTATTTTGCAAACGGTAACGCGCAACCCCCTAGCCGACCCTTACTTATTTGGTATATCGTCGGGTGCCTCATTTGGCGTGGTGTTACTTATGGCGCTAGCAGGTATTAGTGCAGGTTTTATGTTATCGGCAGCAGCGTTATTAGGTAGCTTACTCGCTATGAGTTTATTAATTCTTATTGCAGGTAGGCAGCAAAGTGCACAGGTAGAATCAATGCTATTAGCTGGCGTTGCTCTGTCGTTTTTATTTAGTGCGTTTACCAGTTTGTTGCTTTATTGGAGTGACCCTCAGGCGGTAGCCGCTATTTTATTTTGGACACTGGGCAGCTTTGCTCGTGCGCAGTGGGCTACGCTTTGGTTGCCTTTATTGGTAATTACATTGTGTACGTTTGTAATGCTGAGCTTTAGAAGACAACTCAATGCCATGTTACTTGGCGATGAAAGCGCAATTACATTAGGTGTCAGGGTCCAGCGCTTTAGAATACTTATGCTAGTTTTAAGCTCATTAATTACCGCTGTGCTGGTGGCTATGTGTGGTGGTATTGGGTTTGTAGGATTAATGGTACCGCACATTGTGCGCTTTTTTATATCCCAAGGCACCATCGCTGGCTTACTGGTAACCAGCTTGGTGGGCGGTACATTTATGGTGTGGGTTGATGTACTTTCGCGCTCATTGCTGAAAAACCAAGAACTGCCCGTAGGTGTTATTACTGCAGCTATTGGTAGCGTGTTCTTTTTGAGTTTATTGTTTTTTAGAAAGCGAAGGGTGTAATTCCATGAAAACCTTAATGGTGCAAGGCACTACATCAGATGCTGGTAAAAGCACTTTAGTTGCTGCCCTTTGCAGGGTGTTTGCTAAGCGAGGGGTAAAGGTTGCGCCTTTTAAACCACAAAATATGGCACTTAATAGCGCAGTAACAAAAGATGGCGGCGAAATTGGTCGTGCGCAAGCTTTGCAAGCAATAGCAGCTAAAGTAGAGTCCGAAATAGACTTTAATCCTATTTTACTTAAACCTAATAGCGATACTGGTGCACAAGTGATTATTCACGGAAGAGCCATTAGTAATATGGAAGCGGGCAAATATCACGACTATAAAAAAGTGGCGATGGATGCAGTAATTACCTCACATAACCGCTTAGCTAAACGCTTTGATTTACTCCTCGTTGAAGGGGCAGGTAGCCCTGCTGAAATAAACCTGCGTGAAAACGATATTGCCAATATGGGTTACGCCGAAGAGGTAGATTGCCCAGTAATTATAATTGCTGATATTGATAAAGGTGGCGTATTTGCACATTTGGTAGGTACGCTTGCGTTGTTAAGCGAGTCAGAACAGGCGCGCGTAAAAGGCTTTGTTATAAACCGCTTTAGAGGCGATATAGGTTTGCTGCAAGGCGGGCTTGATTGGCTTGAAGAATACACAAACAAACCCGTACTTGGCGTATTACCTTATTTACACGACCTTGCGCTTGATGCTGAAGACGCCGTCGCAATTGATAATAACGTAACCAACGCCTCAATTAATATTGCAGTGCTGCTTGTTCCCCACATTAGTAACCACACCGATTTTGACGCACTGCGTTTGCACCCAAACATTAATATAAATTACGTGCGCCATACGCAAACGATCCCAGACGTTGATCTGATAATTCTTCCAGGCAGTAAAAACGTGCTGGGCGATTTAACCTTTTTGAAAAATGAAGGCTGGGACACTCAAATTAAACGCCACTTACGCTATGGTGGTAAAGTACTTGGCATTTGTGGCGGCATGCAAATGCTGGGCAATACGCTCAACGATCCCGAGGGTATTGAGTCATCATTAAAGCAAGTAAATGGGCTTGCTCTGTGCGATTTTGAAACCACGCTAACAACACAAAAAGTATTAACTAAAATAACCGCTACACTGCTTTTAAATAACCAATCAACACCCTGTAGTGGTTACGAAATACATGCAGGGATTAGCCAAGGTGCAGCGCTTAATAAGCCATTTTTAACCTTTGATGAAAGCCACCCACATGGCTTTACGTTTGATGGCTTTATTAGCGATGATAACGCCATTGCGGGCACTTATTTACATGGCTTATTTGATGAAGCCGATGCTACATCGCAAATTTTAAAATGGGTAAAACCAAGCGCCTCAATTAACCCAATTAGTATTGCCGCTCACCGCGAGCAGCAGTTAGAACGATTAGCAACCATGTGCGAAACGCATTTAAACATACAGCAAATTATTTCGATTTATGAAGGGCACAATAATGACTGAACAAAACAACGATAAGCATAAGCAGCGCCAACAAAAAGTAAAAGAACAAGTGGATGCACGTGTTGCGGCAGCGCAAGATGTAAAAGGTATTTTTCAGGTAATTACCGGTAATGGTAAAGGCAAATCAACCTCGGGCTTTGGCGTTGTAGCACGCTGCGTTGGACATGGTAAAAAAGCAGCTGTTTGCCAATATATTAAAGGTACGTGGGAGTGTGGCGAGCGTAATTTATTACAAAGTGCAGGCGTTGAATTTGTTGTAATGAACACCGGTTTTACCTGGGATACACAAAATAAAGAAGCCGATACCGCAGCCGCCCAAGCAACATGGCAAGAGTCAAAACGCATGCTTGCTGATAGCAGTATTGATTTAGTATTACTCGATGAGCTTACGTATATGGTGACATACGGCTATGTTGATTTAGATGAAGTAGTAACAGCCCTTAATAACCGCCCGCCAATGCAGTCAGTTATTATCACAGGGCGTGCAGCACATCGTACTTTAACCGACCTTGCCGACACGGTAAGCGAAGTGCGTAATGTAAAACATGCATTCGACTCAGGCATAAAAGCGCTAGAAGGATTTGATTACTAATGTTTAAAGCGTTTTTTATTGGGGGGCTGCTTTTTTGTGTATCGGGCAGTGCACTTGCAGAGCAGGCTAATGATTCTAAAAAACTGCGAATAATCGCGCTTGCACCACATATAGTCGAAAACCTATTTGTCATAGGGGCGGGCGATAATATTGTGGGCACGGTTGATTACGCCGACTACCCAAGTGAAGCCCAAAGTATTGAGCGCATAGGGGGTTATTACGGTATCTCACTTGAAAAAGTGTTAGCGCTTAAACCTGATTTAGTAATTGCGTGGAAAAGCGGAAACCAAAGCGAAGATTTAGCCCAAATAGAGCGTTTAGGTATAAAAGTATATTTAAGTAACCCGACCACAATCGCTGGTGTAGCCGACGAGTTACTTACTTTTGGTGAATTTACAGGGAACATTAAGCAAAGCCAGCAAGCGGCAAATGCATTTAAACATAAGCTAAATGGTATTGTTAAAAGCCAGCAAGATAAAAAAAATATTACCGGATTTTATCAGTTATGGGCTGAGCCCATGATGACAGTAAGTAAAAATACGTGGATAAGCCAACTGATTGAAACATGCCATGTAAGTAATGTATTTGCACAAAGCATTACAGATTACCCGCAAATTAGTATCGAAAATGTCATTGTTACTAAGCCACAAGTTATTATTATCCCTGATGAAAAATCAAAAACACCACAGCCGATTGTTAATTGGCAAAAGTGGCCAGAAGTACCAGCAGTTAAAAATGATCAATTTATTAGCGTAAATGCCGATTTATTACATCGTTTTACCCCGCGCATGCTAGATGGACTCGCGGATATGTGTGATAAAATAGACGCATCACGTAAACAGATTAAGAGTACACAATGAGCAATTGGGCTACATTTTTAGAAAGTGAATTACAGCAAACTTACATGCAGCAAACGTTAGAGTATGTGGCTAATCGCCGCAATGAAGGTGTTGCTGTTTATCCGCCTGAACCTCAAGTATTTAGGGCTTTTGATGCCACAGCACTAAATGACATCCGCGTTGTAATTTTAGGACAAGACCCATACCACGGAGAAGGGCAAGCGCATGGCTTGTGTTTTTCGGTATTGCCTGATGTAAAAAAGCTGCCGCCGTCGCTTAAAAATATGTACAAAGAGTTAGCTACCGATATCAGCGGTTTTGCTGTTCCTGAACACGGGTACCTGCAAAGTTGGGCAGATCAGGGTGTATTTCTACTCAATACAGTATTGACCGTTGAGCAAGGGCAAGCGCATTCTCACAAGCATTTAGGATGGGAGCAATTTACCGATAATGTAATAGCGCATATTAATAAGCACTGCGAAGGTGTGGTATTTATTTTATGGGGTGCACATGCACAAAAAAAAGGTAAAGGCATAGATAGCGCTCGCCATCATATTTTAAAAGGGCCGCACCCATCGCCGCTTTCGGCGCATAGAGGCTTTTTTGGCTGTCAGCATTTTTCAAAAACGAATGAGCTATTACAAGCCCAAGATGAAAAACCGATTAACTGGCAGGTGTAAATAACCAGGGCTCTGAATAATAAATTTATCTCATGCAGCTCTTTTCAGCGCATTAAAAAAGGCTTCCATATTATGGAAGCCTTTTTGTTTAGTTGGGGCGTATTGAATTAAAAATCGAGCTCTTCAATCGCAATACTGTCTGCAAAGTAGTCTAGTTCTTGTAGTTCTTTACGTAGGCGTTGTTTGTCTTTTATTGCTTCTATTTCACGCCATTTTCTTTTTTTATTTTTCTGGGAGGTTTTCCTTGTTGTATCTGGTCCTTCTAATATCTCTAATATATCGTTTAGGCTATCCATGAACTTCTCCTATTGATTTTATTGACCTCAAGAATACCTATACCACAGGCATAACTAAAATAGAACAAAAAAGTGACAGTTATGTTACGGGGATGTGATGAGTTGATGAAGGTTTATACAAAGATTATATGGAGGAGTAGCGTATTTTAGGCATAAAAAAACGCCGCTATTGCGACGTTTTTTAAAACACGATTATAGCAAATTACATTGCTTTAAAGCGCGCCTCTAGTTGTTCTTGTGCATCAGCAAAAGAGCGAATACCTTCAGCTAGTTTTTCAGTAGCCATAGCATCTTGGTTATGTAACCAACGGAACTGTGCTTCTGTAAGTGGCTCTGGTTTTGGCTCTTGTGGAACATCGCTTTCAAGCAAATATTCTTGTGCGCCTTCAAGGTTACCTAAATCTTCTAAAAGATTAGGGCTAATAGTTAGCTTGTCACAACCTGTAAGTGCAATAATTTCGCCTGTATTACGGAAACTTGCACCCATCACAACTGTTTTGTAGTCATGGCGTTTGTAAAATTCAAAAATGCTGCGTACAGACTGAACACCTGGATCTTGTAGCGGATCGGTTGGTTTTTCCATACCGTTAGCAACGTGCCAATCTAAAATACGGCCAACAAATGGCGAAATTAGAAATACGTTTGCATCAGCACAAGCACGGGCTTGGGCATCGCTAAATAATAAAGTAAGGTTACATTTAGTGCCTTCTTTTTCTAGCTGCTCAGCGGCTTTAATACCTTCCCATGTAGACGCTACTTTAATTAAAATTTTGTCTTTGCTTACACCTTCTTTTTCGTAAAGGCTAAGTAGGGTATGTGCTTTATCAATTGTAGCTTGTGTATTAAACGAAAGGCGTGCATCTACTTCAGTAGAAATATAACCAGGTACAATCTCGCTAATTTCTTTACCAAGTAATACGGCAAAGTAATCACAAGCTAGTTCAAGTTGTTTAGCAGGCTCTTGCTCGGTTTCTTTTGCGTAGCTCCAAGCTTTATCTAGGTAAGGCTTATATGCTTCAATCTCGCTCGCTTTTAATAAAAGTGACGGGTTTGTAGTTGCATCTTCTGGTTGATGCTTTTTAATAGCTTCAATATCACCAGTGTCGGCCACAATAGATGAATGTTGTTTTAGCCTTTGTAGAGCTGAAGTCATTTGCTTTCCTCATTCCAAGCAAGTTAAAAGAAAAATCTAATCACTCTTAATATATACAATCCATACTGCAACAGTGTGACAATGCTTGATAGGTCTTATGTCCTGATCAATAAAAAAACGGCAATGCATGGGTTATTAAGAGAGGATTTATTTAAACAAAACGTGCTTTTCGTTTCATTTAATGTTGAAATTGACACTAAATAAATTACAAGTCAATAGCTAACTATGATCACTGTTATTTCACCTGCAAAAAATCTTGATTACGAAACGCCACCCGCAACAGACAAGTTCACTCAGCCTGAATTACTAGAGCACAGCGAAGAGCTCATGAAAGTATGCCGTGAACTAACACCAGCGCAAATTGGCAGTTTAATGAAAATTAGCGACAAGCTATCTGGGCTTAACGCAGCACGCTTTAGTGAGTGGGCACAGCCGTTTACACAAAGTAATGCTAAACAAGCCGCACTTGCCTTTAATGGCGATGTATATGGCGGTTTAGATGCAAGTACGCTTAAAGCTAGCGAGCTTGATTACGCACAAAACCACTTACGTATCCTTTCGGGTTTATACGGCTTATTAAAACCACTTGATTTAATGCAAGCTTACCGTCTTGAAATGGGCACCAAGCTTGAAAACTCGCGAGGCAAAAACTTATACGAGTTTTGGGACAGCGTAATAGCGAACAAACTAAACGAGGTATTAAAAGCGCAAGATGCACAATATTTAGTTAACCTTGCTTCAAACGAATATTTTAAAGCGGTAGATAAAAAAGTGCTTAATGCACAAATTATTACCCCACACTTTAAAGACTGTAAAAACGGTCAATACAAAGTAATTAGCTTTTACGCTAAAAAAGCACGCGGCATGATGGCGCGCTACATTATCGAAAATAAAGTAACGCAGTTAAGCCAACTTAAAGAGTTTACGGTAGCAGGTTATTACTTTAGCCCAGAGGCAACAGTTAAAGAGCTTGAGCCGGTATTTATGCGCGACGAACAAAGTTAGGTTTATAAGCTTAAATAAAAAATTTAAAAGCCATGCATTGCATGGCTTTTTTGATGTTGGCGTTATATTTGCAATCTCATCTAATATTAATGAGAACACTAATTAAATAGGTGCAAATAAAATGATCAGTATTCCGTCAGTTGGCGAAGCAGAAAAACTAATAGAAGAAAAGCTCGGAGGGTGGTTTGATGTTGTAATAAGCCATATCCCTAATTTTATAGTTGCGATACTGATCGCAATTGTGTTTTCAATATTGGCGCGCTTTGCTGGCAAGCTGATGAAAAACATATTACGCCGCTCACTCGACTCAACACAAATTGCCGACTTAATGGCGTCAATTTTTAAAGTTATTGTGTTGTGTATAGGTTTATTTATAGCGCTCGATTTTGTTGGGCTAAAAGGCACTGTTACCTCGCTACTTGCTGGTGCAGGTATTGTGGGTTTAGCCATTGGTTTTGCGTTTCAAGACATGACCGAAAACCTAATTGCAGGTATAGCAATGGGTGTACGTAAGCCATTTAAAACAGGTGACGTAATAGAAACCGATGATGTGTTTGGTTCAATACATTCTATAAACCTACGTAACACGCTAATAGAGAGCTTTTATGGGCAGTTAATACTGGTTCCAAACAAAGTATTATTTAGAAACGTACTAAAAAATTACACCACGCTAGGTGTTAGACGCATAGAAGTACCCGTAGGTATTTCGTACGGCGACGACATAGAAAAAGCAAAAGACGTTATAGTCGATAAAATTAACGAATTTGACTTTGTAATACGCAAAGATGAAACCGCAGTATACGCCGAAGGTTTTGGTGACAGCAGCATTAACTTACTGGTATGGTTTTGGATTAAATACCCAGGTGAGCCAGACTTTATGACAGTACGCCATAAAGGTGTTGTTGCCGTTAAGCAGGCACTTGATGAAGCTGATATTAGTATTCCATTCCCAATTCGTACTTTAGATTTTGGTATTAAAGGCGGCGAAAAACTCGATGCTATGATAAGCGACAAAATAAGCCAGCAGTCATCAAATAAAGACAGTGGTGAGGGGACTGACTCTAACCAAAGTGAGTAATTTAGTTAAAGCTCATTAGGCAAAAGCATTGGGAAATAGTTACTTACCAACAGCGCGTTTTTACAGAGTAAAACGCGCTTTTTAGACATTTTATAAAATAAAGGATATTTCTAATTTTAAAGTTAAGTCCCTTCATATAAGTATAAATTATCATTTTCCCATAATAGCGCAATAAATAAACTTGTAACCATTATAAATACATAAACAACGAGGTGTTTGGATAATAAATGCATTTTAGTGGTTTATGTTCCTGTTTTGTTTGTTTCCCCCTGTAAATTCGGGTTTTTTGAATAAATAAATTCATTTTTAGCTTTTGGTAGGCTAGATTTAACTTAACTGCTCTTTATTTAGTAAATACAAATGCCAAGCAAGAAAGTTCAGCTTTTCAAACGAGTCATTGGAGTTTAAAAACTAAGCTAACATTAATTTTCCTACTCGTAGGGATAATACCCGCCCTCATAATTACTACAATCTCTACATTACAATCAAAATCACGCGTCGAATACAATATATCTCAGTCGCTTGAGGCGATTAATCAAATAAAAAAAACTCAGATCGAAAATTATTTTAATCAAAAAAGGGCAGATATTGAGCTTTTGGCTTTAATTGTTCCGCAGCTTGAGGAAGACAACTATGATCGCTTTTTTACAGAATATATACAGAAGTATGACTATTACGATGTGTTTTTAATTAATAACAATGGGCTTATTTATTACACTCAAGCTAGAGAATCTGATTATCAAACAAACATATTAAAAGGGAAATATGCGAGTTCAAATTTAGGAGATTTAATTAAAGAGGTTAAACAATCTAAAAGTTTTAGTATTGCTGATTACAAACCGTATGCACCAAGTAATGGAGAACCCGCTGCGTTTATTGCTATACCTGTTGATGGTAGCGATACAATAGTTGCTTTACAGCTTTCGAGCAAAGGGACTAATCAAATAATGGGTGTTCGCGAAGGGATGGGAGAAACTGGTGAGAGTTACCTAGTTGGAGAAGATAAGCTAATGCGTTCTGATTCATATCTTGACCCAGAAGGACATTCACTCAAAGCAAGTTTTGCAGGAACTGTAACAAATAATGGTGCTGATACAGAGGCTGTAAATTTAGCTTTAAATGCTCAACATGGTACTAAAATAATAAAAGATTATAATGGAAATAACGTACTTTCTGCCTTCGATAGTATAAAGATTGGAGATTTTAGCTGGATTATATTAAGTGAAATTGACGAATCAGAAGCATTTGCACCAGTCCATCAGACTGTGCTTTTTAGTGTGATTTCTATAATAGTAGCTGCAATTGTTGTTGTATTTATTGGTGTTTTCTTTTCTCGAAAAATAGCGACTCCAATAATTGTAGCTTCCACTTTTGCTAAAAAAGTGGCGGCAGGAGATCTTAGCAGTAATATCGAAGTTAATTCACACGATGAGGTAGGCATGCTACAAGTTGCATTGCATACCATGTTAGAAAATCTCAGAAAAATGATTGGTGAATTATCTAACGTTGCAGTTCAGCAAGGCAGTACAGCAACAGAGCTTGCCTCAGTTACTGAGCAAACTAGCTTAGCAGTTACCGAGCAGCAAGCACAAACTATACAAGTTGCAGCCGCCACTACCGAAATGACTGAAACAGTAAAAGAGATAGCGAGTACAACTGCTAGTGCATCATTATTATGTGAAAATATTCAAAGAATGGCTCGAGAAGGCTCTGAAAATAATGATAGTACTTACAACGCACTTGTTTCTCTTGGAGAAGCTACAAAAAAATCAGCACATGAAGTGACGGAGTTGAAGCATAATTCAGAAAAAATAGTGAATGTATTAGGCGTTATTAAAAAGATAGCTGATCAGACTAATTTACTTGCTTTGAACGCAGCAATTGAAGCAGCTAGAGCTGGTGAACAAGGGCGTGGTTTTGCTGTTGTTGCTGATGAAGTACGAAGCTTAGCTAAGTCTACGCAAGAGTCTACAATGGAGGTTGAAGTGATCATTGAAGCTGTTGTTAGTGCCAGTAACGCAGCTGTTCAAGCAATGACAGACAATGTAGGACAAACAACTCAAGTTCAGGAAATAGCTAAGAAAGCAAACTTAATCAATAGTAATGTAGGCAAAGCAGTAGATGAAATATTTGATATGGTTGTTCAAATTGCAACCGCCTCTGAACAGCAGGCAACCACCATCGATGAAATATCACGAAATATAGGTGTCATAAATATGGGTATATCAGAGACCGAGCAGGCAGTTAGGGATATTGCACAATCAAGTAGCGAATTGTCTAGGATGGCAAACGGTTTAAATGATGAGGCCCAAAAGTTTAGTCTTTAACTTACTCTATTAATTTAGAAATCTTTGATTTAATGACGCTAATCATACAGATATAACTACGGTAGGATGTTACAGGGACGTACCATAAAAGACGTAAATAAGCGCGTGCCAAATAGTGCACGCGCATAAGTAAATATTAGAGTTGGTGAGACACTCTGCAACCGATGAGCTCGTAAATTACAAACTTCCAACATAATTATGTTTTATTCTAACATGTTAAATAACGCTAATTTTGTTACGAATGATTTTTACGCCATCCATATTTTCTAAAAACTTTTGAGCTAGTGCGCGCTGAAAACCAGTTTGTGCTTCACCATATAAATCTACTTCACCATTTTTTACCTGCACACGAATATCACTTAACGCTAGGTTAGGATTAGTTCGTAGGGTGTTGGTGATAGCTTGTTGTAAGTTAGGTTGAGTGGCTACACTGCTTACTACGGCCATGTTGGTTGCTGCACTTACCTTTGTAGCGCAAGCTAATAAAAATAAACAACAAAATGATACTAAAGCGATAGTTAACTTGAAGCGGTTCATAACTTAATCCTTACATTACGGTGAATAGTGCAGCCACAATATGGAAATTCCATCGGCTAGGTTATTATTGTAGTTACAATTTCGGTGCCAATATTAACGCTATGAAATATAAGGGGATTTTATTAAGTGGAAATTCAGGTGGGCAAAAATTACATTTAAATGAGTATGAGTTACATGCTTGGGTTACATATGTAACAGGTACAAGTGACAGAGCTATAAAGCTTGCATTAAAAAGCCGACAAAAGCCGGCTTAGTATAAAAATGTTTTAGGTTACTTTTTCTTTTTAACCTTAGCCTTTTTCTTGGCTTTCATTTTTACTGGATCTTTACGCTTTTTAGCTGGTGGCTTCGCTTCTTTATGCTGTGGCTCGACACCTCTAATTACACGGCGTTTTAATTTTTGTTCAACGTAGCGCTCTACTTTATATAAAATACCAATATCGTGTGCTTCAACTAGCGATATTGCTATCCCTTTTTTACCAGCACGGCCAGTACGACCAATACGGTGTACATATACGTCGGCAGTACGCGGCATATCAAAGTTAATAACGTGGCTGATGTCAGATACGTCAATACCACGTGCAGCTACGTCGGTAGCAACTAATATGCTTGTTTTGCCACTGTGGAAGTTTTCCATGGCTTTCATACGTTTGTCTTGTGGCATTTCGCCGCGTAACCACGCTGCTTTTACATCATTAGTTGTAAGTTCGCCAATCAATGTTTCTAAGCGTTCGCGAGTTTTAACAAACACAATCGCTTTAGTTACGTCAGGATTTTTTAGCGTATTAACTAATAATTCAAGTTTGTGATGATAATCGTCGGCTAAATGTACCCATTGGTGAATTTTAGCCTTTTCTTTACGTGACGATTCGGCTTCTAATAGAGCTGGGTCGTTTAATGTTTTTTCAGCAAACCTTTCTACGCTGTCACCTTCAAGTGTTGCTGAGAATAAAAAACATTGGCGACGATTTTTAGCTTCGTCACAAATACGGCTCATTTCTTTTTTAAAACCCATATCTAACATGCGATCTGCTTCATCAATAATAAGCATTTCTACATGTTCAGCATGAAAGTTTTCGGTTTCTAGGTATTCCATTAATCGACCTGGTGTGGCGATTAAAATATCGTTATTTTTTTCAAAAATTTCTTTATGCGTGCCGTAGTTAATACCGCCTGTTACTACACCAATTTTTAGGTGTGTGCGCTTAGCTAGCAGTTCACATTGTTCATGAATTTGATAAGCCAACTCACGAGTTGGGGTCATAACGAGTACGCGCGCAAAACCAGGGTCACGACGTGGGAAATCCAGTAAGTACTGAATAGCCGGAATTAAAAATGCCGCTGTTTTACCTGTACCAGTAGGCGCAGATGCTAAAATGTCGCGCCCCTGTAGTGCTTCAGGAATAGCTTGTTGTTGAATGCTGGTTGGCGTCTCGTAGCCCATTTTATTAATGGCATCGAGTAGCTTGTTATCAAGATCAAATTCAGAAAATTGCATAGAGTGTCTAAAATAAGGGACAATTACCCTGATTATACGCGCTATGCTGCGCTTGGTGAATGAAAAGGTGAAAAAATGTCTGGTTTTGTATTTAAACAATTTAAAGTTGAACACGACCACTGTGCAATGAAAGTTTCTACCGATGGCATTTTGCTTGGTGCATGGGCTAATTTAAGCGGCGCAAAGTCATTACTTGATATAGGCACCGGCACCGGCTTATTAGCACTAATGTGTAAGCAGCGCAGTAATGAGCTTGATATAACTGCGGTAGAAATTGACGAAAGCGCCTATACCCAAGCATTAAAAAATGTAGCTAATAGTCCGTGGCCAACTATAAGTATTACGCACCAAACTATTCAACGCTTTAGTAGTGAAGTTAAATTTGACGTGGTTATCTCTAATCCACCGTATTTTAATCACAGTTTAAAAGGCGATAATGCTGCGCGTAATGCCGCACGCCATACAGACGGCCTAAGTTTTGAAGAGTTAATTAATGCGTTTAAACGCTTAAGCCATAGCCGCGCTCGCTTTAGCTTAATACTCCCAAGCGTTGAAGGCGCATTATTTATTGAGCTTGCTATTCAAAATGGGCTTTATTTAAATACTCACTGCCAAGTAAAGGCCACGCCCAACAAAGATATTAGCCGCAGTTTAATGACATTTAGCTACGTAAAAAGCGATATAGAATCATCAATCCTGTGTATTAGAAACTTAGATAATACCTACACTGCTGATTATATAGCCCTGTGCAAAGCATTTTATTTGAAAATGTGAAGCAATAAAGTTCAGTGAGCTCTATTGAGTTATTCCTAATTTGAGATGCGCTTTAATAGTGTGTTTATAAATCACCTGATATGATTTAGCCATTAGCCACTTAATTTAAAAGGCAACACAATGAAAA
Source organism: Pseudoalteromonas sp. APC 3691 (assembly GCF_030408135.1). Classification (NCBI taxonomy): domain Bacteria; kingdom Pseudomonadati; phylum Pseudomonadota; class Gammaproteobacteria; order Alteromonadales; family Pseudoalteromonadaceae; genus Pseudoalteromonas; species Pseudoalteromonas sp. APC 3691. Next base: position 30,808 of record NZ_JASDCB010000044.1, read on the forward strand.
AGTTAAATAAATTAGCATTACTTAGCACGTTAGCAACCACAATTTTTGTAAGCCAAGGCGCGCTTGCAAACATGAGCCCTGTAGGGCTTTGGAAAACCATTGATGAGGATACAAACGAAGCTAAATCGTACGTACGTATTACACAAAACAACAATTTACTAAGCGGCAAGGTAGACTCTATTTTAGACCCCGCTAAGCAAGGTGGCATTTGTAAAGAGTGCGATGGCGCATTAAAAGATCAGCCTATTTTAGGTATGACTATTATCACTGACGTAAAACCAGAAGATGATGGCGTATGGGGAGATGGCGCAATACTCGACCCAACCAATGGCAAAACCTACACCGTGCAACTAACGCCACAAAACGACGGTAAAACGTTAGAAGTTCGCGGTTATATTGGCTTTTTTTATCGTAACCAATATTGGGAGCGCGTAGAGTAACGTTACTCGCTGGCGGTTTTTAAAAACTCACGTTTTAGCCACTCTCTTAATGCACTTACCTGTGGGTGATTAAGCATGGCGTGGCTAGTTGCAAAATAAAACTGCTGATGGGGATTCACTATGCTTTGACCTATTTGAGTGAGCATACCGTGCTTAATATCGTCACGTACAAATTGTTTGTGAGTCACTAAAATACCTAGCTGGCGCATAGCTGCTTGCGTTGCCTGCACCGAAATATTAAACGTTAAATTATTATGCTGTTTAGGCTGCGCTAAATTATTGGCCTCACACCACGTTTGCCAATCGTTTTGCCTACGCGGGTTAGTAACGTATATTGCTTTAAAGCGCTCTAGTAAACTTTGAGGGGTTAACTCATCCTCATTTAACCCAGCTAAAAGCTGCGGGTTACACACTAAAATTAATTGATCGTCAGCTAATTTTTCACAGTGGTATTTTTGCCACTTATCGGGCTGGCCATGAATAATTGCGGCATCAATCCCTTCTCGCTCTAAATCAAACTCACCGACTAAATTAGAAATACGAATATCACTATTTGGAGCCATAAGCTGAAAATCCGCCACGCGGGGGATCCACCAATGTAGCGCCAACGAGTTAACCATATTAAGTGTTAAGTGCGTGTGTTCATTATTTGCGTTACTGGCTTCTTGGCTGGCTGTTAAAATTTCGGCCATGGCTGGGGCTATGCGTTTGTAATAGCGTTCACCTACAGGGTTTAGTTCAACACGCCGACCAATACGATTAAAAAGTGATGTATTAAGCTGCGACTCTAGGGCTTTTATCGATTGGCTAATCGCAGAGTGGCTAATACTTAGTTGCTCTGCAGCTAATACCATACTGCCCGACTCAGCAACGGCTATAAACGTATAGAGTGATTTTAAAGGCGCCGATTTAATCATAGTCACCACATATTACTATTAAGTTTTACTTACAGGTTAGTTTAGTATTATTCGCTTTTATATTTAAAAAGTATACGTAAGATTAGCGCTATAAAAGCACATGCCAATTTTTTAAAAATAATAAATAGATTAAAAAAATTAAGCTTTTAAATCAGTTTTTATTAATTTTTTATTTAAAGGATAACCGCGGTGTCGTTAAATTCTCGTGCTAGTGTGTTTATGTTGCTTTCTACGTTTACTCTGGCGTTAAACAGCTTTATTGCCAAGCTACTAACAGGCTACTTTAGTACCAGTGAAGTGGTTTTTTTACGGGTATTTTTACCCGCCATTATTATGTTGGCACTGGCGGCGGGCATAAAATGGCAACTACCTAATAAGTCGGCATGGCAAACCTTTGCTACCCGCGCAATTTTTATTGTACTGTGCCAAAACTGCTTTTTAGTGGCGCTAAATACCTTAACGCTGGTGGAGGCGGTGATTTTATTTAGCACTGGGCCGTTATTTATTCCACTAATAGAGCGCGTGCTTTTTAAAACAAAACTAAATTGGCTATTGCTACCTACAATGGCGCTTATGTTTGCGGGCGTTATTATTCAAAATATACATAGTGATGGCATTCAGTGGCGCTGGAGCTTATTAATTGGTTTAGGCGCGGGTATTTTTAATGCGTGTTCGCAAATTACCTTATTTAGAGCAAGTAAAATTAATCTCCCTATGATGGTAATAAACGGCTGGAGCTTTGCCTTGGCTTCTTTATTTATGGTACCGGTATTAATGTTTACTACTGGTGAGGCAAGCTTTTACCAAGGCTTTGCAATTGATATGAGTGATCATGGATTATTACTTATGATTGCATTAATTGGTTTTTCGACCGCTGCGACGCAGTTTTTTAGAGGTAAAGCGTATAGGTTAGTTAGTTCTAACTCACAGTTAGCGCCACTTATATATACTAACTTATTATTTGCGTTGTTATTTCAGCTTATATTTTACGATACAACATTAAGCTTGTCGCAAGTAATAGGCTCCGCGCTAATTGTATTAGCATGCACTATTAATACTTTTGCGCCTAGATGGAAATCTAATATTTATACGCATAAATATTTAAAAATTTAGCTACGTATGAAATCATATTTAGCTTATGCCTTTCTTAGTATTTACAACTGATAACGTCACATTGAATAAATAATAAAGGAAAAAAGATGATTAAGTACATAGTTGCTTTAATAATGCTGAGCACACTGTTAATAAGCGGTGGAGCAAGCGCAAAGGATGATGCTGTAAATACGGGTTGGTTTAATAACACGGCTATTAAAGGGTACGACAGCGTTGCATATTTTACGCAAAATAAAGCCGTTAAAGGCAGCGACAAATATACGTTTAGTTATTTAGCTAAAGTATCCCCAGAATTAGCCTTTACATATCAATGAACTAACAGTATTAAAAAATGTGGGTAGTGAGGGAACATTCATGGTGTTTTGTGATCTTATGAATCGCTTAAAAACAACAGAACTAAACA
>NZ_JASDCB010000045.1:0-33560 GCF_030408135.1 Pseudoalteromonas sp. APC 3691
TGTTATCTCCCAAAGCATGGAAGTTATTATGGTTAAAGAGAATAAAAACACCATTGCCTGAAACTGCTCCAAATATGTCATGGGCGTATCAGGAACTGGCAAAGTTAGGAGGCTGGAAAGATACCAAGCGCACAGGGCGTGCATCTGTGAAAGTGTTATGGCAAGGATGGCTTAAGTTACAAGCCATCCTGGAAGGCTACGATTTAGCAAAATCTCTTGAGTCAGACTTGTGATCAAGAGACAGCTATTTAGCGGCATTTTTATTTTAAGTTAATCTAAACTTGGTAATATTTGCTCACCAAACCATTCTGTTAATAAGCGTTTTTCGTAATATAGTGATTCGTCGCGGCCCATTTTAACTTTATCCATAAAGCCCATATCTTTGAGCTCCACATCAGTATCTTTACTAAGCACGGTACCGTCGTTATCGGTTAACGAATAATTAAGCTTAATGCGTGGAAAGTATATTGGTTTTACTACACGAATTTCCTCCATACCACCATAACGCACATCTCCCGCTAAATCTAAATCAGTAAACTCTACGTTTAACTTATAATCTTTTGGTAGTTGCTCAGCTAATTTAGACATATGTTTTTCAAAACTTGCCGCAATACTTTTGTGATACGAGCCCTTAGCTTGGTTAGACGCTCGCACATCACGATAATCATTAAAGTCATTCCATTTAACAACAGACTCACCAGCATGGGCAAGCGCAGGTAATGCGATACACATTGTTGTTGCTATTTTTTTAACTAAATTCATATCTTTCTCCAAAGAGGTAACCAATCACAAAAGTGTGGATTGGAGTAAACCTAAAATAGCTATTACTAGAGCTATTTTAGCACTTGTTTATTAACTATAACTTAATCTTACGAATCAAGTGTTACTTGTTTTGCACAAAATGTAATCAAAAATATTTTATGTGCTGATATCAAAAAAATACGATTAAAATCATATAAATTACAGATAAAGCATGTAAATCACCTCTATTTATGGTGAAATTAACTCAATTGATAAAAGGTACCCACGGAGCTTTCATGACTATTTTAGTAACCGGTGGCGCTGGCTATATTGGCTCGCACACTGTTTTAGAACTTTTACAGCAAGGTAACGATGTTGTTGTTATTGATAATTTAAGTAACTCATCACAAGAATCACTTGCGCGCGTAAAGAATATTACAGGCAAAGAGGCCACTTTTTACCAAGGCGATATTCTCGATAAATTCTTTTTAGATTCAGTATTTGCAAAACACACGGTTGATAGTGTTATACATTTTGCGGGCTTAAAATCAGTAGGCGAGTCGGTTGCAAAGCCCATTGAGTACTATCAAAACAATGTACAAGGTACGCTTACGCTTGTTGATGCAATGCGCGACGCAGGTGTATTTAAATTAGTATTTAGCTCGTCAGCTACGGTATACGGCGACCCTGCTAGCTTACCAATTAAAGAAGATTTCCCTGTAGGCGGTACTACTAACCCTTACGGCACATCTAAGCTGATGGTTGAGATGATGCTACAAGATATCGCTAAATCAGATGAGCGCTTTGCGTTTGCTATTTTGCGTTACTTTAACCCAGTGGGTGCACATGAGTCGGGCTTAATTGGTGAAGATCCTAATGGTATTCCAAACAATCTTTTACCGTTTATCGCACAAGTAGCGGTAGGTAAATTAAAGCAACTCGCTGTATTTGGAGATGACTACGACACAGTTGATGGCACTGGTGTGCGCGACTATATACATGTTGTAGATTTAGCGATTGGCCATTTAAAAGCGCTTGATAAAATTGCCAGCAGTACGGGTGCATTAGTTTATAACCTAGGTACTGGTAATGGTTACTCTGTACTACAAATGGTTAATGCATTTATTAAAGCAAGCGATCAGGCTGTACCCTATCAGGTTTCACCTCGCCGCCCTGGTGATATTGCAGCGTGTTATGCAGCGCCAGAAAAAGCACTTAATGAACTTGGCTGGGAAGCAGTGCGCGGTATTGATGAAATGATGCAAGATACCTGGCGCTGGCAGTCAAATAACCCTAACGGTTATAAAGGTTAAGCAAAAACGGCAAGTGAGCAAATATAGAAATTACGAGCTTCGCTCGTTACGCCAGCAAGCTGCGCGTCTACAGGTAATTTAACCACAGCGTTAAGTTTTGACTGTAGGCGTTGAGCTTGCTCACGCGAAAAGCGCAGCTTTTAATTACTTATATTTAAATACTTATATTTAAATACTTATATCCAGTATTTAATAACGAGTATATTCGTTATGTCTGTGCCCACTGTCTTAGTAAGTTATGGTACACACCTGTTAATTGAATAATCTCTGGGCTATCTTCTACTTTGCTGCGCAAACTTTGAATCGACATATCTAAATCAAATAACAAACCACGTTTTTCGTCGCTGTTTACCATGCTTTGCAGCCAAAAAAATGAGGCTAATCTGCGCCCACTCGTTACAGGCATTACACGATGTAAACTCGTTGAAGGGTACAACACCATACTGCCTGCTGGGAGCTTTACGCTATGTGAGCCATAAGTGTCTTCAATAACAAGCTCACCACCCTCATAGTCTTCAGGGTCATTAATAAATAACGTCATTGATACATCTGTACGAATTTTTACTGGCGTACCCGGCACTTGTCTAATTGCATTATCTACATGCACACCAAACGATTGCCCGCCTTGATAGCAATTAAATAACGGAGGAAAAATTTTTGCAGGAAGCGCAGCGGACATAAACAAATTACTACGCGCAAGTGCTGCCATAATAATATCGCCAAGCTCTTGGCATTCAGGACTATTTTCAGGTAGCTGTAAGTTATTTTTTGCTTTGGTTGATTGATGACCTGCGGTAATACTGCCATCGGCCCACTGCGCTTTAAGCAAAACCTCATGGCAATACGCCACTTCTTCTTTCGTTAATAGCTCTGGAATTTTAACTATCATGTGCGCCCTCTCACATTTTCATCAAATAATTAAGGGCAGGTAATAGGCCTGCCCTTATGCTTACTTTTATTTTTTAATTTGTTTTAAAATTAAAAAGAGTAGCTCGCTGTTAAACTAAACTTACGACCATCACCTGGTACAAAGTGTCCACCACCTAACTGATCAACGTAATCTTTATCACCTAGGTTTTCACCATTAAGCTGCAGGCTCAAATCTTTTGATATGTCATACGCAACCATCAGGTCAAAAATAGTATAACCTGGCGCACGAGAGCGTGTTGACGTAGTGCCGTTGTAACGCTCACCTACATACTGCGCACCTAAACCAAACGATAACTTATCCGACATATCGTACGTAGTCCAAACACTTGCGCTATTTTTAGGCGTACGCGCAAGCTCGTTACCAATTTGAGTTGCGTCGTCGCCTAATGCTTCTGTTACTTCGCTATCTTGGTAAGTGTATGAAGCAATTACAGTCCACTCTTTAGTAATTAGGCCCGTTGCTGAAAGCTCTAAACCTTGAACGCGCTGTTCACCACCAAGTATTTCGTCACTTGAGCTATCTGCAAATGGGTCATCAGTACGGGCATTGGTTTTTTCAGTACGGAAAAGTGCAGCATTAGTTTGCAGGCGGCCATCCATTAGGCTCCATTTAGTTCCTAATTCATAACTACGGCTTTCTTCTGCGTCTAAATCAGCTGCATTTGAACGCGTAGATACCGTTAGGCTTTCCGCCGATGGATTAAATGAATTACCTGCGCCTAAATACACACTGCCATTTTCTGTAGGTTTATAAACTACAGCTGCATTCCAGCTAAATAAATCGTCACTTGTAGAAATTAAAGCGCTTGGATCATTGTAATCGTTGTGATAATCCGTAGTGAAGCTATCAAAGCGAATTCCACCTGTAACTTCCCACTGCTTGTTAAGCGTCACTGTATCAAATGCATAAATAGCTTGGTTTTTAGCTTTAGCTTCAATGCTTGTACCGTCACGGCCGTACACACCCGTAAATGCAATTGTTGCGTCAGGGTTGTATAAGTCATTGCGTATTCCATCTTCAATCAGGTTATCAGGCGTAGTTGCAACAAAGTTATGGCGTGTAAACGTTTCATTTGCAAGTTCAACACCCACTACTACGTCGTGAGTAAAGCCAGCAAATTCATAGTTACCAATTAAATCAACTTGAAGTGCAGCAAGTGAATTTTCAGTATCACGTGTTTTTTCATCTGCAAAGGTAATGTCAGTGTCTGTTGTAACCGAGAAATAACGCGGTGCAGTTGTTACTGACTCACGCTTAACTTTACCTAAGCGACCTTGCACACGTAACGTAGTATTTTGAGAAAAATCATACTCATAACGAGCTGTTGTTGAGTAAGCTTCAATATCTTCGTAATCACGGTAAATATTACCGTAAAAGTTATCAAAGTCGACAGGAGAAGGTGAGCGTGCACTATCTGCAAGTTCAGCTACAGGCGTATCACTGTAAACCCAAGGAATACCATAATCTGGTAAATTGTCTTGGCGTTGATACTCTAGGTTTAAATCAAAACGGCTGTTTGTACCAAGCCCTGTTGCAAATGCAAACGCAACAGCATTTGTTTCGTTTTCAACATGATCGCGACCTGCAACATCACCTTTATCAGTAAGAAGATTAATACGTAGTGCGCTTGTGTCGTTTACTTGAATGTTAGTATCAAAACGACCACGGTAATCGTTTTCTGTACCTAAACGTAGAGAAACGTCGTTAAAGTTGTCTAACTTCGCCTTTTTACTTTCTAAATTAACACTACCACCTGTTGCGCCACGACCAGAAACTGCAGAGCCTGGGCCTTTTGCAACTTCAACGGCTTCAATGTTGTAAATATCACGTGTGTAACCTGCAACATCGCGAATACCATCAACAAAAATATCATTTGTTGCACTAAAACCACGAATCGACATGCTATCGCCAGTAGGTGAGCCACCCTCACCTGCTGCTAAAGAAATACCTGAAACATTACGCAAAGCATCACGTAGGCTATCTACGTTTCTGTCTTTCATTACCGCTTGGTTGATTACTGTTACCGTTTTAGCTGTATCGAGTAGCGGTTGAGTGTATTTATGCGACGTTGATTTTTCTACAACATAACTAGACTCAGTTTTAGTTTCTGCTTTGGTTACCGATAGTTCTTGAACATCCTGTGCACTTGCCCAAGTTGAAAGCGTAGCTGTAACAACCGCTGCAATTGGCTTCACGTACGCATTTCCTTTATTCGATGGCTTACTCATGGTTACTCCGTAGTTTTTATTAAGCACTTAACTATTGTTAATTTAAGGTACATATTTAATTTCGGCGAAATCCTACCACTCAAACAACTCAATGTAAACGATAACTGTTATCAATTGCATTGTTATGTGAATTCCTATATTGTATACACACTCAAAAATTAACAGTAATTACGTCCTTGTAATTGCTTGTCGTAACTTTCAGGATTGTTGTTAAGTAATGCGAAGCTTAATTAAACCAATTAGCGTAGTTATCGCGCTTTGTAGCACTATGGCAGTAAAAGCCGACACTGTTAGTGAGCTAGAACAACTCGTTAATAAATGGCTACAAATAGAAAATCAAAACACAGAATTAAATACTCATTGGCTTGAACAAAAAAGCAGTATGGAGCAAACCTTAACGCTTCTAAATGCTGAGCAGCAGCAACTTAGCGAGCTTAATCAGCGAAGAAAAAAAAGCACCAGTGAGCTTGCCCAAAAACGCGAACAACTTGTAACTCAGCAATCAAAACTTGAAAATGATCAACAGCAATTAAATGATCAACTAGCACGTATTTCTGGGCAATTACTTTCATTACAAGTGCAACCCCCCCCGCCACTTTTAAGTAGTTGGAAAAACGCCGGTGATTTAAGCGACTCACAACTCAGTACAACTGACAAATTACAAACAGCGCTAAAAATGCTGACCCTACTTAATGATTTTCAACAACGTATTTCAATTCACGAAATGGCTATTAAACACCCTGACGGGCAAGAAGTGTGGGTAAAGCAGCTTTACTTAGGTGCAGCTCAAGCATGGTTTGTAAGTGAAGATTTAAGTTACGTAGGTATTGGTTTTCCAAGTGACTTAGGTTGGCAGTGGGAATTTGACCCAAGCATTAATGCTGAGCAAGTTGCACTGGGTATTGCTGTACAGCAAAAAAAGCACGCTGCTGATTGGGTAACACTCCCAATATTAAGTTATGTAAATAAAACCAGCAAGGGGCTAAATAATGGCTACTAACAGCATAATTGCAGCATTTAGCGCCACAGTGTTACTTTTTAGTGCAAATATTTCTTTTGCAGCTAGCAGTGATGATGCTAAACAAAGTATTTTAAGTGATATTAAAACAGCGCAACGTACTCTAAATAAAACTCAAAATAGTATTTCAAAAGAGCAAGCTACCCTTGCAAAGCAAATTTTTACCAAGCAGCAATCGCTCAGTAAATTGCGCACGCAAGCAGCCGTTAATCGCCGTCTAGCTGACGAAAATACGTTAAGCCTTGATCAGTTACAAACCCGATTAGACACTTGGCAACAGCAGCAGCAATATCAATTAAACTTACTTAGCCGTTTTGTGCGCCAAAATACCAGCAACAGTGCTAGCAGTAACGAGTCGACTAATAATCAAAACGAGTTATTAAACCGCGTTATATCGCAAATTAATAATCAAGAACAGGCACTTTACCCACACTTTAATAAGCAATCGATTGTGCTCAGTAATGGCGAATTAAGCCAAGCTAGTACTCTTCAAGTAGGGCCTGTTGCATGGTTTAGTACGCAAACACCTAAACTTATGGGCTTATTAAATTTGGATGATGAATCTAGTGCATTAAAAGTAGCGTTAGTGCAATCAACAAGTAACGATAACCCACTCGATAATACTTTAAATCAAAATGGTGCAGGCTCAACATTACTTACTTTTGATCCTAGTTTAACGCACTTAGTAACTAGCCAAGCCCAACAAGAAAGTCCGCTTGAACACTTAGAAAAAGGCGGCTTATGGGCCATCCCTATTATTTTATTTGCCTGCTTTGCACTAACTATTGCGCTATTAAAAGCCGCACAACTACTGCGTTTAAGTAAAATTAAAATGCACTCTCAAATGCAATTACAGCAATTTTTTAAAGCTGAAAATAGCAGTGAATTTACAGGCATGCAGCAGCAGTTATTTAACTTAACGCTGCAAAGCGAAAAAGGCCAAGTACGAGACGATCAATTATTTAACCAGTTAATTCATGATAAGCATAAACTCGACAACTTTATTGGCGCTATTGCCGTTACGGCCGCAGTAGCTCCATTACTGGGCTTATTAGGCACTGTTAGCGGCATGATCGAAACATTTAAAATGATGACCTTGTTTGGCTCAGGCGACCCAGAAGTGGTATCGGGCGGTATTGCACAAGCACTTATAACAACTGAATTAGGTTTAGTCGTTGCTATACCAGCTCTGGTATTAAATGCACTGTTATCGCGTAAAGCAAAAGCGTACTACAGCCAACTAGAAGGCTTTGCATTACAGCTAAGCCAACTAGAAAAAGGAGAAAACAATGTTTGAAAAAATCGTTAGTAACCCTATATGCTGGTGTATTCTTTTACTCGCTTTATTTGTATACCAGCTGATTTTTCATGACTTACTGCACCTTAAACAATACCAAGCGCAGCGCAAAGGTTATTGGCAAGAAGTTAGCTCTATTTTAACAGCAGCGCTTCCGCTACTTGGTTTATTAGGCACCATTGTTGGTTTGCTTGATACATTTAAAGTAATGGCGCTGGGCCATAACGAGTTAATGAGTGACGCCATTGGTGATGCATTACTAACAACTCAATTGGGCCTTGTGTGCGCTATTCCTGCGTGGTTAATGCAAGCTTACTTAGCGTATTCGCAGCGTAATCCTAAATTACATACGTTAAGTAAACAGTTAGGGTAACACTATGCAATCACGATTAAAGCACAAGCTAGAGCAAGAAGCGGGGCAACATATCGATATGTCGCCGCTACTTGATGTGGTATTTATATTGCTAATATTTTTTATTGTTACAACCGTATTTGTACGCGAAAGCGGCGTTGAAGTTGATAAACCACAAGCCGTATCGGCCAGCCGTCTTGAGCAGCAAGTTATATTTTTAGCAATAACCGACTCTCAACAAGTATTTTTTGATGGTAGCCAAATTGGTGTTGCTGGCGTGCGTAGTAGTGTCGAGCAAATGTTAAAGCAGCAACAACGCCCTGTAGTTATTCAAGCTGATAAAACAGTACCTACTGAGTTACTTGTTCAAGTAATTGACGAAGCAAAGCTGGCAGGCGCGGCGCAAGTTAACTTAGCGACCAAGCAATAATATGCACACGATTAACTCGCCTCAAAAAACAAAAAACAATCGCCATCCACTTTTTGCATTTGGCCTTAGCTTAATTGTACTTAGCGCTGCATTACTACTTTTATGGCTTGGGCAACTTGCAGAGCATCATATAAAAGACAAAGTCGTTGTACGTGAGATTGCTATGGTGGCACTGCCACCACCACCTCCACCATCAATATCGCAACAGCAAACAAGTGAGCCAATGCAGAGCTTAGCGGTAGAGGGTGCAGGCGCGACTATTCAAGCCGTAAAAATTAAGATCACCAGCAATTTAACTATTGTAAAACCCGATACACCCATCGTAAAAGTAAACGCGCCACAATGGCAATCAATGAGTGTAAATTGGGATGCATTTAGCTTAAATCAACTCGATGGTCTCCCAACTTTGCTCACTCCTGTTAAGGCCGTTTTACCAAAAAGCTTAACCCGTCGAGGTGTTGATGTATTTACTGTAAAACTCGATGTATTTATTGATGAAAGTGGCAAGTTAAGTTTAATTGAGGTAGTACAAAATCCATACCCTGAACTTAAACCAGCTATCGACAAAATTATTAAACAAAGCCGCTTTAGTGCACCTAAAAAAGAAGGTGAAACCGTACGCGCTCGCTTTATTTGGCCAATCGAATTTAAACCTTAAGCCTATTAAAATGAAAAACATGAACGTAATTAAAACGCTAAAACCATTAACTCGCGCAGTTATCACTACTTTAATGTGCTCACTCCCTTTATTAGGTGTAAGTAGCGTGCATGCAAGCGCCGTGAGTACACCATTAAAAAGTGCGCCACTAAAAGTAACTTTATCGCCTAGCGATCCAACATGGCAGTTGGCTATAAATAATAAATTACTAGGCCCCACAGAGGTTCTTATTGAGCCGACCGAGCGCGGTTTTGCTCGCCAAGTACAACCACTATTACAAGCCGGTAATTACAGTGAAGTTGCGGCGCTATTTAAAGGCCGTGATATAAGCCAAGATAGCACTGCTTTAAACTTATTACGTGCACAGGTTTTGCTTTCAACAAAAGACTTTAATAACGCTGAACTAGCTTACCTAGCGTGTTTAAAAGCTTCACCTGATTTAGTAAAAGCACATCAAGGTTTGAGCCTTTTATACATGCAACAAGCAAAGTATGACAAGGCGCAAACGCACCTAGTTCACAGTATTGAACTTGGCCAAGCTGATGCACAAAGTTATGCGCAACTTGCTTATATACATGTGCAGCATAGCCAACCTTGGAGCGCAGTAGCGGCGTACCGCCAAGCGCTTATGCTAGCGCCAGAAACAAGCCAATATCAACAAGGGCTATTGTTTGCGCTAATTGAATCGGGTGACTTAAGTCAGGCAAATGCATTATTAAAAGAATTACTTAATAAAACCCCTAATAATGCTGAACTTTGGCTACAACGTGCACAAATAGCATTACAGCTTGATCACAAAAAGCAGGCGCTTGCTGCTATTGAAGTGGCCTTAAAACTCAACCCTAAAGATACCAGCAACCAGCTTTTAGCTGCCCAGTTGCATTTAAGCGAAGGCAGCACTGAACGCGCTGTTAGTTTATTAAAGCAAGGTTTAACACACGCAAATAAAAAACAGCAAATTGAGGTTATTAATACCACGATGCAAACGCTAGCTTGGCTTGTATCGGAGCAAAAATGGGATTTAGCTAAAGAGCTAATAGGCAGCGCAAAAAGATTAACTAAGCAGCTACCCCGTGATGACCAAGCTCAATTTTCTGTATACAGTGCACAACTTGCTATGCAGCAAGGTAATACTACGCGCGCTCTTAAAAGCTTAAATAACGCACTTAAAATAAACCCGAATTTAGGTGATGCCCTACTTAGTTTAGCGAGTATTTATCGCAGTAAAAATCAGCTTACCCAAGCTAAACTTATGTATGTTCGTGCACAAGCCCTACCTGATTATCAACTATCGGCATGGCTTGGGTTATCGCAAATAGCGATTGATTCTAAAGAATACCCGAGTGCGCTAAAGCATCTTAGAAAAGCATTACAAGCAAACCCGGAGCGCCAAGACTTAATTACTAATATTCGCGCCCTTGAGAATATAGTGCGCCAAGAAGGATAAGTTTATAAATTTTACGCGAGCAAGCCAGGCGTCTCCAGATTAAGTTTAACTCCTTGGTTAAACTGACTTGTAGCCGCGCAGCTTGCTGGCGTGTAAAAACGCAGTTTTTAAAATGGCTTAATAATTAGAAGCTACGCTTCTCACGTGAGCAAGCTCTACGTCTACCGGTAAAATTTGACGCCGTGGTTAAACTGACTTGACGCACAGGCAAGCTCACTGACTTCGATGTGATAAATGATAGCTAATCATTTATCAATGAGAGATACAAGACGCACAGCTTGCTGGCGTGACGAGCAAAGCTCGTAATTTCTATGTTTTAATGTCTTCTCATTTACTTCTCTTTGTGCAATAAGTTTTTAAGTGATTTATTCACAAAGAGGCTAAAAAGAAGCTCACGCTTCAACGTGAGCAAACTCGTCTACAATATATATTAAAGCGTTACCAATTTTGCATTTCGACTATGCGCGATTGCGTGCGCGCATATTCAAAGCTCAGTTTTTTACCTTTATACAAATGTTCAATGTCGGTTTGAGCATTTATCACCAGCAATTTATGGCAATCGTAAAACTCATCTACTAATGCAATAAAGCGCCGTGCTTCGTCGTCAAAGGTGTGCTCATCAAGCGTTTGTTTTTCGCGCTGGTAGCTATCTTCTATACCGTGAACAATAACTTTACCCGTTGCATTAACACCCATTTGCGGCACGTTCGATACATATAACACATCAAATTGCGTTGCTAAAAACATATAATCGTTAGCACTACGTGGGCCTGAACATAGCGCCATAAAATCAATCATCAAGGCATTATCGGCTCTTAATAAATAAGGTAAATCGCGGCCATGCACAGTAATTGTATTGCTGCATGTTACAGCCGGATACGAAGCTAAAAACTTATTTTCAAAATCGTGATTTGATAAATTAATAAAATAGTGACGACTGTTTTTACCATATCTAAAGCGGTGATCGTCCTCCCCTGCCACGTTAATGATATGGCAGTAACTATTAATTAAATCGATAGTAGGTAAAAATCGCGCACGTTGCAGGCCGTTGTAATAAAGCTGCTCTGGCTTTGCGTTCGATGTGGCCACCAGCACAACACCTTGTTCAAACAACGCATTGAACAATCTCGCCATAACCATAGCATCGCCAATGTCGCTCACAAAAAACTCGTCAAAACACAGTATGCGGATGTTTTTAGCCCACTGTTTTGCAATCAAAATTAATGGATTTTTTTGACCTTGTAGCTGCGAAAGTTGGGCATGTACTTGTGCTATAAAATGATGAAAATGCAGCCGCTGCTTTTGTTCAATTGGTAGGTTTTTATAAAATAAATCCATTAACATGGATTTACCGCGTCCTACGGGTCCGTATAAATAAACACCTTTTATTAAGGGCGCTTTTTGCCACCATGATGTGTGAGCTTGAAGTTGCTCGCTTAGCGTATTTAAAGCTTCCACTGCATTTTGCTGCGCAGCATCAAAACACAGTTCACCTGTGTCTATTTTTGCTTGGTAAAGGCTTAAAATTTGTGTGCTGTGCACTGTCATGGTATTTCACTATCGGCTATAATCGCGCCCATTGTAGCCGACTAAAAATGTGAACCAAAATGAAATTCCCTTGCCGCTTAGATAAATTTATTAGCCACTTAGCTGAAATACCGCGCACGCAAGCCCGCGCTAGTATAAAGCGAAAAGAAGTAAGCGTTAATGGCGAAGTAATCACATCACATAATTTTCAGTTAGCCCAGCAAGATGAAGTACTGCACCAAGGTACGCCTTTGGTATTTTTAGGTAAACGCTATTACATGCTAAATAAACCTGTTGGCTATGTATGCGCTAACAGTGACGAGCTACATAAAACTGTTTTTGACTTACTTGATGAGCCAAATATGAGTGACTTTCACGTGGCAGGCCGCCTTGATATAGACACCACAGGGTTAGTTATTATTACTAATGATGGCGATTGGTCACATAAAATCACGTCACCTAAAAGCAATAAATTTAAAACCTACCTAGTCGAAACTCAAGAGCCTATTACCGATGAAGCACTTGAGCAATTACGAACAGGTGTCATGCTGCATAACGAAAAAGATTTAACTCGCCCAGCTATAGCAGAGAGACTTGCTAATTACGGCCTGCGTTTATCAATAAGTGAAGGAAAGTATCATCAAGTTAAGCGTATGCTTTACGCGGTAGACAACAAAGTAGTTGAGCTACATCGCGAGCAGATTGCGGGAATTACCCTAGATGAAAACTTGGCTAGCGGTGAATATCGACTATTAACAACTCAAGAAATCAAACTATAAAAGCGCTTTAAAGGAGCCTAAGTTTGGATATACTAGGGCGTGTTGAACTTTGTGGATTGAAATTTGTTCAATCTAGGGGCGATTTAATCGCGGCGCGAGGTTTGTAACCTAGTGGGCTAAGTAAAAATCGAGCAACAAAGAGTTAATCGCCCCTAGAAAGAACCCAAAGGGCAGAGCATGTTTGGCATTTATGCTGCGTTATCGCCTAATTATGGGGAATAACCACACTACATAGGCTCTGCCTTGCCTAAAAACCAAACATACTACTGCAAATTCAACCACCAACGTTCAACACGCCCTAACTAAAACAATATAGCCAAACTTTTACTTGAGCCTGTTGGCTTGCTCTACTAAAATAGCGCCCTTCAAAATCACTAAGGTCGGCCGTGTTAGTTAACTACAATCCCCCTATGAGTCCGTATTTAACAATACTTTTTCAGGATGACGACTTACTTATAGTTAATAAGCCAAGTGAGTTATTAACTGTTCCAGGTAAAGATCCTAAACATGCCGACAGCTTAATTAATCGCGTTAATCGTGTTTTTCCAACAGCACGAATAGTGCACCGCTTAGATATGGCGACTTCTGGCATACTGTGCCTTGCCATGAATAAAGCAGCGCACAGACATTTAAGTATGCAGTTTCAAGAGCGCGAAACAGCTAAACGTTACATAGCACGTATATTCGGACATCTTGAAGCTGAAACAGGATCAGTAGATTTACCCCTTATTTGTGATTGGCCTAATCGCCCTAAACAAATGGTTGATCACGACAGAGGTAAACCTTCACTTACGCATTTTAAAATACTTGAGCGTGAAGAAGATGCAACCCGTGTAGAACTAACCCCCATCACTGGTCGCTCGCATCAACTACGTGTGCATATGTTAAGCCTGGGTCATCCTATTTTAGGTGACAGGCTTTACGCCCACAAAGAGGCACTTGCTGCCGCTCCTCGCTTACAGTTACATGCTAAAATGCTGCAATTAAAGCACCCTAAAACTGAGCAAGTACTTACTTTTGAAGCTGAGCCAGAATTTTAACCGGCGCAAATACTTCGTAAATTATTAAACTTTTAGATAACCTTGCCGATACCTAACTAATTGTCATTAGTTAGGTGCGTTATGCTATTTTCACGGTTTTTAAAAGGCGCTTTTTATATACAGCTCAGCTGTGCGCTACTTTTAGCTAACCCTATCAACGCGGCGGAATATATTGTCCCACCTAGCCTATCAAGTATTGAAAAGAGCGACATTGAACGACTTCTTCCAAGCGATGAAGTAAAACCAATATTAGCGGGCGAAACAGAATTTTTAAGTCTTTATAGCGAATATATGAGCGCTGATTTTAGAGGAGTAGTATTACTTATACCCGATTGGCACTCTTCACCTACCAATAACTCAGGCATGAGTTACTTGCGTAAAGAGCTTAATAATTTAGGTTACAGCACCTACGCAATGACAGTGCCCGACATTGATTGGCAAACTAGTAAAATGGCAAAAACAACGCCCAGCGAAACCGAAGCTGCGCCTAGTAAAGCCGAGGAACCTGCATCATCCGACACAACAGCAAACGCCCAATCGCAGCCTGCAAAAGTAAAAGAAGAACCTCATTACGTTAATGCAATTGAAAAAGTAACTGACGACATACTTGATAACTATAAAATAAATCTCATCTCTCGTTTTAATGCGCTGTATCAAACCGCTATGGAAGATTCGAGTAATATAGTGGTTATAGCACAAGGCACGAGTGCGGGTGTGTTGTTGGAGTACTATGCAGATTTTCCAGATGAGAGACTGGATGCGTTTATAAGTTTAAGCAGTTATCTACCTAATACCAAGCGTAACGAAAGCTTGAGCCAAACAGCATCACTTGTTGCACCCGCCTTGCTTGATATTTACTACGCAAATGACAGCACAGACATTTTAATGAGCCTTAAAAATCGTCAGCGATGGGTTAACCGAAATGCAAAATTTGATTACCGCCAACGCCAGTTGTTTGGCCTGCGCGATCAACCCGATCAACACGCACGCCTAACAAAAGAAATAGACGGTTTTTTACGCCGACTTTTTTAAATACTCATAAGCAGCTTGAATATCTTGGCTCTTTTTAACAGCCAGTTCCATCATGTGTTTTGGTAGGCCTTGCGACACTAACTTATCAGGGTGGTGTTGCGACATAAGTTTACGATACGCTACTTTTATATCACGCTGCGTTGCATCGCTATTTAAACCTAATAACGCCAATGCTTGCGCACGGTTCATGTTATTATTTGGCGGTACATGGTGCCCAGAACCTTCACGGTAACTACTACTTTGACCTTGGTTTTGTTGCTGCTGATTAAATTGCTGCTGTTGCTTTCTAAAGTTAAACTCTGCTTGGTAGCGCTTTAATACAAATGCAAAACGTGTTTTAGAAATACCTAACTGTTTACTTACTTCTGCTAATAGCTGCTTTTCTTGTTCGGCTAATACCCCATCAGAAAATGCCATTTGAATTTGTATTTCTAAAAACAACTGTATTAGATCGTTTCGTTTAGCAAAGCGTTCTTTAAAATCGTGTACTGTTTCTTTAAGTGAAAAGTCGCTCTCTTTACCTGACTGAAATGCATGTTGTGCTTCGCGGCGTTCTTCACCTTTTAAGCCCATTTCATCCATAAACAAGTTAGCCGCTTTTATATGTACTTCGCTAACACGACCATTCGACTTCGCAATATGCCCCATAACAGCAAAGCAGCTTGAAAAGAATAAAGCTTGGCGCTCATTTACGTCGTCACCACTAAATAAGCTAGAAAAACCACCTGCTTTATCAAAGTTATTTTTTAAGCTTTTATCAAATAAATGACCTAGGTATAAACCTAAAATGGCACCAAATATTTTGCCAAACATAAAGCCAAAACAAAAACCGAGAATTTTTCCCCACATCTATAATACTGCCTTCTTAAAAATTGAGTTGTTACGCCTCAAGGCGCTTGTTTAATTGGTTTAAACGCTCTGGTGTACCAATATCATCCCACTGCCCTATATAGAGCTCAGTAGAGACTAAATGTTCATTTAGCTTTTCACGTAAAATAGGCCCTAGGGGGCGAATACCTTGCGTTAATCCTTTAAAAAAATCAGCCTGATAGCGGCCAATCCCCGAAAATGTATATTTTTGACTATCAGGCGACAAATGGCTCAACGCAAAGTCGCCATCTGGATTGTGTGGCGGGTTTTCTATAAGCACTATGTGCGCCTCACCGGGTTGCAAATGAAGTTGCATTAGCGCACTTACATCATAGTCGGTGTATACATCGCCATTTATTACAATGAACGAGTCGCCCAACAACGGTAACGCTTCAATAATACCGCCGGCAGTTTCAAGGCCACCTTCAACTTCTTGGCTATAAAGTATATTTACGCCCAATTGACTGCCATCTTTAAAGTAGTCTTTTATTTTATCACCCTGCCACGCAAGGTTTATTACAATATCGGTAATGCCGGCTGCTTTAAGGTTATTTATATGGTGCTCAATAAGTGGTTTTTCTGCCACTTTTAACATTGGCTTTGGCATATTTTGCGTTAGCGGCATCATTCTTTGCCCGCGCCCTGCAGCTAAAATCATCGCTTTCATGAGCGCTCCTTTGCCAACTTTTCAGTCACTTTTGGCACTATGGTATTTTTTGTCCACTCACTCAATGCTTTAAGCTCTGGATAAATTGCTGCCACTTCAATAATGTAATCAAGCGTCGGTAAAATATTATCTAAATAACCTGTTTTACCATCGCGTAAATACAATCGACAAAATATACCCGCAGCCTTTAAGTGGCGCTGTAATCCGGTTAAATCAAACCAATATTTAAACTCATCGAATGAAGTGTTAGCCATTAAATTTTGAGCTGTAAACTCTTGATAAGCAAAATCAAGCAAACTTGTTAATTCTTGCTCTGGCAATTTAAAGTAGCAATCGCGCAGCAGCGATACTAAATCGTAGCAAAGCGGCCCGCGTACAGCATCTTGATAATCTATAATTGCCCACTGGCCGTTACTATTCATAATATTACGGCTATGGTAATCACGATGAACGGTAACCGTTGGTTGCTCAAGCATCGCCTTTATTAATAGCTCTGAACTTGTTTGCCACATTATTTTTTGTTCGGCACTGAGTGACTCATTAATAAAGTCGCTTACTAACCACTGGCTAAATATATCAAGCTCTAGCTTTATAAAATCTTCGT
Organism: Pseudoalteromonas sp. APC 3691; assembly: GCF_030408135.1. NCBI lineage: Bacteria > Pseudomonadati > Pseudomonadota > Gammaproteobacteria > Alteromonadales > Pseudoalteromonadaceae > Pseudoalteromonas > Pseudoalteromonas sp. APC 3691. The sequence goes on from NZ_JASDCB010000045.1 coordinate 16,935, forward strand.
TATACGCTTGCATAGCAGAAGCTGTGGGCGTTTTTGCCCACTGAGCACTTAAACTAATTAATGCTTGGTAATGCTCGGTGCGATTTGCATCATCAAGCATGTCAGCTAAGTGCGTACTGCCTAAATCACTGAGGATAAAAAAGCCCTGTTTTTCATCGCTTGCAATAATAGTGGGAAGTAAAAAACCTTGCTCAACAAACACCTGGTTTAGCGAAATGTAAGGTTCGTTATTCACTTTTTTTGGATCTGAGTCCATCACTATTAAATGTTTATTATCGTGATTTAAACGATAATAACGGCGAAAGCTAGCATCCCCCGTGATCGCGTTTAAAGTATGCGACTTGGCATTAAGGTGTGTGTTTATAAATTGTTGTAAATTCTCAAAGCGTGTCATTTTATTAGATATCTATTTTTATAGGTCAATTACTGTAATTGCCATTATTTTCCTTTATTATGTGTATATTATATTAAACACAAAGTATTAAGGTCGATAAATGAGCAAAACCTGGGGCATATTGATGCTAAGCGTAGTTAGCGCACCATCGCTTGCCGAAACTGAACTGGCACACAACCTTTGTGGCATTTCAATGCAAACCAGAGCTTGGCAACCACTTGAAGGCCTTAACCTTGGTGAAGTTGATATTCAAGCTGATGATGTTGAGCTACTTGGCACTCAAAGCGCTGAATTTACCGGCAATGTTGATATTAACACCCTTAAGATGAGTTTGTCCGCACAAACTGCGTTGATAGACAAACAGCGTGGTTTATTAAATGCAACGGGGCCAATCACTTATCAAGACTACGTAAGCAAAGTTAACAGCACCGGATTAAATGCCGATTTAAATAATTCAGAAGTCAGTTTGTTAGGCGCCGACTACAGCCTAACCGAACAACAAGGTAAAGGCGGCGCTGAAAAGCTCACTGTTAATCAGTCTGGCCTATTACTCATGAATGCAAGCTTTACTGCTTGCCCAAGTGACACCCCAGCATGGGAAATTGAAGCTGACGAAATAAACCTTTCACGCGAAGAAGGCTGGGGCGAAACATATAACGCCGTATTGCGTATTTTAGATACACCGGTTTTATATTTACCTTATTTTACATTCCCGCTAGATGAACGCCGTAAATCGGGCTTACTTACCCCGACTATTTCAAGTTCTGACAAATACGGCCTTGAAACAATTACGCCTTATTATTTAAATATTGCACCTAATTTTGATGCCACAATTACGCCTCGTTATATGTCTAACAAAGGGCTGCAATTACAGACAGAGTTTAGATACCTAACAGAGCAACACGAAGGCTTAGTAGGGATTGAATACTTAGATAGTGATGATTCTGAGCCTGATTTGAATGAACGCTACATGTTTCATTGGCAACAGCAAAGCTACCTAGGTGAAAACTGGCGCGCAAACGTTGATGTAACCAATGTGAGCGATGATAATTACATCACCGACTTAACTTCAAACTACGCAAGTAAAACCGATACTCAATTGTATCGTACTGGTTCACTGACCCATTTAGGTGATACATGGCGCACTGATATTAAAGTGCAAAACTTTGAAGTACTCGGCGATCACTTAGAGTCATACACTGCAATACCACAAGTTAATTTTACGCAAACAGCGCCTTGGCGTTTTGATAATTTTGACTTTAGTGTGTCGGGCGAGATTAGCCATTTTACTAATGATTCATCAGAAGTGGCCATAGACAGCGCAACTCGTGTACACGTAGAGCCAAAAGCACGCTACAACTACGCTACGCATGCGTGGTCATTTTTGTCTGAAGTAAGCTTATTACAAACTAATTATAAGCAAAGCGGAAACTTAACCGGCACGCAATACAGCGATACTGTATCGCGTACTATCCCAAAAGTACGTTTGTACTCTCAGCTTAATTTTGAGCGTGACGCATCTTACTTTTTTGAAGATGGTATACAAACACTAGAACCGCAAATTCAGTATTTATATACACCTAATAAAGAGCAGTCAGATATTGGCTTGTTTGATACAACCAAACTGCAAGATGATTATTATGGTTTATTTAGAGACGTGCGCTTTTCGGGTGTTGACCGTATAGCAGCTGCTAATCAGTTTACTTTAGGTGCTACAACGCGCTTATTTGATAAAAAACAAGAAGAAGTGTTTAACTTTAGTGCGGGCCAAATATTTTATTTAAGTGACGATGCCAAGCCAACAGAGCAAGGCTTAAACTCAGACACTAATTATAATGCACTATTTGCAGCTCAAACCATGTTACATTGGCACCGCCGTTGGTACCTCGCTGGAGGTATTCAATATGATACAGATGGCAAGCAAATGGTACAGTCAAATGTAACGCTAGATTATAAAGGTGATAATAATCAGCTAGTACAATTGAACCATCGCTATGCAAATGATGTCTCAGGAAATACAATCGAGCAAGCAGGTGTATTTACAAGTATTCCTATTAGCGACGAATGGCAATTTATTGCGAGCTATCATCGAGATCTTGAAAACAACAGAAGTATCGAAGTATTGAGCGGATTACAGTATGAATCATGCTGTTGGGCTATCCAAATTACTGGCCATCGCCAAATTGAAACTGATTTAAATCAGTCAATAGGACAAGAACAAGCAACTTTTGATTCAGGTATTAGTTTGAATTTTGTATTAAAAGGACTTGGCAGTAAAAGCCGTTATGATGCACAAAAATTATTACAACAAGGTATTTTTGGCTATCGTAGACCGTATTTTCTTAGTAACTAGAGTACTATCAGCAAGAGTAGTAAAAAGAATATGAATTTAAAAAAATTATTAACATCAGCAGTTTTAAGTGCCAGCCTTTGTCAAAGTGTAATGGCTGCACCAGTAGAAATAGATAAAGTTATTGGCGTTGTAAACCAAGGCGTAATTTTAAAAAGCGAAGTAGACACCATAATTGATCGTGTTAAAAAGCAAGCACAAGAACAAGGCCAGCAATTACCAAAAGATGAAACACTTCGTGTACAAGCTGTAGAGCGTTTAGTTAATCAAGCGCTTATGATGCAAATGGCTGAGCGTATGGGGTTACAAATCTCAGACAGCCAACTCGATCAAACTCTCGCTAACATGGCAAAAGAGCAAGGCGGAACAATCGCCGACTTACGCCGCACTATTGAAGGTTCGGGCGAAAGCTTTCAAGCTTACCGTGAAGAAATTCGTAAAGAAATCACAACGCAGCAAGTAACACGTGCAAGCGTTGATCGTCGTATTTATATTAGCGAACAAGAAGTTGATAACCTTTTAAAAATTATGGAAACCCAAGGTCAAAGTGCTGAAGAGTACGACATTGGTCATATTTTAATAGATATCCCTAACGATGCGACAGCTGACGAAATTGCTGATGCAAAAACACGTGCAGATAAGGTTATTGAGCTATTAAACGATGGCCAAGAGTTTAAGCGTATTGCTATTTCATCATCAAGCGGCTCTAAAGCACTTGAAGGTGGACAACTTGGTTACATGGGCATTAACGAAATGCCATCGCTTTTTGCTGAAGCAGTAAAAGGGCAAAAGAAAGGCGCTATTGTTGGCCCACTTCGCTCTGGTGCTGGTTTTCATATCATAAAAGTACAAGACGTTCGTGGTCTACAAGTTGTAGAAACAACTGAAGTACGTTCACGCCATATACTTATTAAACCTTCAATTATTTTAAGTGAAGAAAAAGCACGCTCAATGCTTGCAGGCTTTGCAAAAGACTTACGTGCAGGAACAGCCGACTTTGGTGAACTTGCTAAAGAGTACTCAGAAGATCCTGGCTCTGCACTTAAAGGTGGCGAGTACGATTGGACAGATCCAACTACCTACGTACCTGCGTTTAAAGATACATTACTTTCTCTTAAAGAAAATGAAATAAGCGAACCGTTTAGAACACAGTTTGGTTGGCATATTGTGCAGTTACTTGGCAAACGTGTAGCTGATAAAACTGAACTAGCTAAACGTAACCGTGCTCACGGTATGTTGTTTAACCGTAAATTTAAGGAAGAAAGTTTTAACTGGCAGCAAGAAATGCGCGAGCAAGCTCACGTTGAAATTTTCCCTATAGACCAATAAATATGACTCTAAGAATTGCTATTACACCGGGTGAACCAGCCGGTATTGGCCCAGATTTGCTACTCACGCTTGCTCAGCAAGCGTGGGACGCTCAACTTATAGCGATTGCTGATGGCAAACTATTAAAAGAGCGTGCAAAGCATTTAGGCTTAACAATAAATTTAATTGAATTTGATGATAATGCCCCCGCCATAGCAGCACCTGCGGGCAGTTTGTATATTCATCAGGTTGATTTAGGTGCGGATGTAGAGCTTGGCGTACTAAACGACGGTAACGGCCAATACGTGTTAGATACCTTGCGTATAGCAAGCGAAAAAAACATGGATGGCACGTTCGATGCGGTTGTTACGGGCCCTGTTCACAAAGGCATTATTAACAAAGCGGGCATTTCATTTAGCGGGCACACTGAGTATTTTGCGCAGCAGTCAAATACTGCTGATGTCGTTATGATGCTTGCAACAGAGGGCTTACGCGTTGCACTTGTAACCACGCATATTCCACTTGCGTATGTATCGCGTGCCATTACACCAGAGCGCTTAACTAAAGTAGCGGGTATTTTAAATCACGACTTACAAACTAAGTTTGGTATAGAAAAACCACGTATTTTAGTGTGTGGCTTAAATCCGCATGCCGGTGAAGATGGCCATTTAGGCCGTGAAGAAATAGAAACAATCACACCAACGCTTGAGATACTTAGAAGCGAAGGTATGAATTTAATTGGCCCACTACCGGCCGATACCTTATTTCAAGATAAATACCTATCTGAAGCAGATGCAGTGCTTGCTATGTATCACGATCAGGGATTACCTGTGCTAAAATACAAGGGATTTGGTAAATCGGTAAATATTACCCTTGGCTTACCATTTATCCGCACATCAGTTGACCACGGTACTGCACTCGATTTAGCAGGGACTGGTACAGCTGACGTTGGCAGTTTTGAATTAGCGATCCGCGAAGCAATTAAGCTCGCCCAAGAAAAAGCACAAAATCAATGACCGATAAAGTACATTTAGGACACCGCGCTCGTAAGCGTTTTGGGCAAAACTTTTTATTTGATGAATCTATCATCGATAAAATAGTCTCTGCGATTGATCCTAAACCAGAAGACAACTTAGTAGAAATTGGCCCCGGCCTTGGCGCAATTACTGAGCCAGTAGCCGACTTAAGCGGCCATTTAACGGTTGTTGAATTAGATAAAGATTTAGCACAACGATTAATTGAACATCCATTTTTGGGTCCTAAATTAACCGTTAACCAAGGCGATGCAATGACGTTTGACTTTGCAAGCTTGGTTCGCGATGACAAAAAATTAAAAGTGTTTGGTAACTTACCTTACAATATTTCAACCCCGTTATTGTTTCACCTTTTTGAATTTTCAGATCATATTGAGCACATGCATTTTATGCTTCAAAAAGAAGTAGTAAAACGCATGGTAGCAGGCCCAGGTAGTAAAACATTTGGCCGCTTAAGCGTAATGACTCAATACTACTGTAATGCAATGCCGGTTGTTGAAGTACCACCTGAGTGCTTTAAACCAGCGCCAAAAGTTGACTCTGCGGTTATACGCTTAATACCTAAAAAGCCAGAGCAACGTACAGCAAAAAGCGTTAAAATTTTAAACACAGTGTGTTTAGAAGCCTTTAACCAACGCCGTAAAACACTGCGTAATAGTTTAGGTAATTTACTAACGGCAGAAGAGCTTACTAGCATTGGCATTGACATAACGCTGCGTGCTGAGCGCTTATCTTTACACCAATTTATTGATATAGCTAACTGGATTTATGACAACAAGCAGTAATATTGGATCGCCTGTAAAGGTGTCTGTAGAAACATTTTACGTAGAAGGTCAATCTCAACCTGAGCTTGATAAATACGTATTTGCTTACTCAGTAACGATTAAAAACCATAGTTTATGTAGTGCAAAATTACTAAGCCGTTACTGGTTAATTACCGATGCAAATGGCAAACAAGTAGAAGTTGAAGGCGAAGGCGTTGTTGGCGAAATGCCAGATATTGGCCCAGGCGAAAGCTATAAATACACCAGCGGTGCAATTTTAGATACACCTGTAGGCACTATGCAAGGCCATTACACGTTACGCAACGAGTTTGGCTCTGAGTTTCAGGCGCCTATTAATGTGTTTCGTTTGGCTTGCCCTAACATTTTGCATTAAGCACTTAGATGGCAGATTATGCGATAGGTGATTTACAAGGGTGTTTTAGTGAATTTAACACCCTTTTACAACGGGTTGATTTTAACCCAAGTAAAGATCACCTATATTTAGTTGGCGACATAGTTGCTCGCGGGCCAGACTCCCTAGCCTGCTTAGACTATATTTACCAACATCAAAATAGCATGACCATCACTTTAGGCAATCACGACCTTCACATGGTTGCCTGCTACTTTCTTAACAAACCCACTAATCCAAACGATAAATTACACTCAATATTTGAAAACCCTAAATTGGCTAACTACATCGCTTTTTTACAAACCCAGCCATTGGCATTAGAGCTTATAAAACATAACTGCTTTATATCTCACGCGGGGTTAAATCCCGATTGGTCTGTTGAAGATGCGCTAAAACAAGCCCAATTTGCACAAAGCTGTTATCAATCAAGTAACGCAAAAGCGTTTTTTGAACACATGTATCAGCCTCACCCCGCTAAGTGGTCGAATACCCTTGATGACTTTGCAAAGTTTAGATACATAGTTAATTACTTTACCCGCATGCGTTTTTTAACAAGTGATAACACACTCGAGCTTAATGCAAAGGGTGCAATAACCGACAGCGAAACTCTCACTCCTTGGTTTAACCACCCCAATATAGCTAAATCTAAACACGATATTATTTTTGGCCACTGGGCCGCACTTGAAGGTAGAACAGGTAATTCACGGGTTCACGCCCTAGATACAGGCTGCGTATGGGGTAACACCATGAGCCTAATGGAGCTGAGTACTAAAAAAGTAATTGTAGAAAATTCCCACCTTTCGTCTAAATAAACTGAAAAAAAACAATACATCTGTTAGATTTATCAATTAATAGTTAAAATTAATTAAAGTAATTGATTTTAATTACTTAACTTATTGGTACAAACGCCGATAAGTCTTAATTGAAGTACTTTTTGAGTGGAAATCTTATGAACCTGACAGTAAGCCAGCGTATTTGGGGTGGTTTTATATTTATCACACTATTATTATTAATAATTGGTGGTAATTCCTTAATAAAAATTGCAAATATTGACCGTTCCACTCAAAAAGTGAACCAACTATCACTCCCAGCATTAAATAAAAGCTCTGAGCTACAAGCCGAATTTATTTTAATGAGTAAAGCCGCACAAGCGAGCTTTTACACTACATCAGCCAATGAGCTTGCACCAATAAAAGCACAGGTCTTTGAGCAAAAACAGCAATTCAACACGCTGCACCGTGAGCTTCAAGACGTAGTAAAAAACGATGCTGCACTTAATCAAAGCAGCCAAAACGTAGAAAAAACCTATTTAAGCTTTTTAAGCACCGTTGAAAATTTATTAGCAGATAAAGGCAAACAACTAGCATTAAATAAAGCATTAAAAGCACAATTAGAAAACATAGAACTAAGTGCAGAAGATGCTAACTCTGTTGTACTCGACATTATCGACATTGACGGATTTGAACAAAACCACCCTCGCGCTTATCAAGCTGCAAATAATTTAGAAAACAACTTTATGTCGGTAGTTAGTAACAGCACCGACATGCTAACTGTTAAAACGCTTAACACTCTCGATATTGTTAAGAACGAGCAAACGTATTACCTTGAAGAAGTAGTACGCACCGTTGATTTAATTAAGCCAGCAATAGAGCAAACGCATAGCGACTTATATTCAAGCCTAAAAGAATATGTTGATGTTTTAGAAAATAACATAAAGGGCAGTAACAGCTTAGCGGCAAACAAAAAACGTTTAATTGATTCAATTACGCTTACGCAATCAGAGCTTGCGCAGTCAGAGCAAGCCACCAAAATGGCACTTAACCAAATTGACGAGCTAGTTAATCAAGCGAGTGACGTTGCGTTTAAATTGCAACAAGGTGTGCGCAGCGATGTAGACTCAGCTAATTTATGGACGTGGGTTGGCATGGTTATAGCCACTCTTTTAGCAATTGTGATTGCCATTATTACTGTTAGCCGCATTACTAAACCACTTGCCGAAGTTAATCGCATTTTAGATATTGTTGCCAGTGGCGACATGACACAACGTTTAGACGACAGCGCTCAAGACGAGTTTGGCGAACTATCTAAAAGTTGTAATACACTAATTGACAGCCTACGTAGCCTAATTAAAGGTATTATTTCGCGCTCTACTCAGCTTGCAGCAGCATCAGAGCAAACATCAGCCATTACCTCAGAATCAAGCCAAGCAATTCGTAACCAGCAAGCACAAGTTGAACAAGCCGCAACGGCAACAACCGAAATGAGCAGTACATCGCAAACAGTTAGTAACAGCGCTCAACAGGCACTTAGCGAAATTAAAAATGCTGATAAAGAAGCTGAACGCGTTAAAGGTATTTCGAATAACAATAAAGCAACGATTGAACAACTAGCGCGTGAAGTAGACGACGCCTCACAAGTTATTAATAAACTGCATCAAGATAGCGCATCAATTGGCAGCATATTAGATGTAATACGCGGAATAGCGGATCAAACTAACCTACTTGCACTAAATGCCGCAATTGAAGCTGCGCGAGCTGGTGAATACGGCCGAGGCTTTGCTGTTGTAGCTGACGAAGTGCGCTCTCTAGCGAGTAAAACTCAAGAGTCCACCCAAGAGATACAATCAATGATTGAGTCGCTACAAACAGGCGCTGAAGCTGCAGTAACGGCAATGAGCAAAGGTAAGCAACGTGCGGTATCGTGTGTTGAACAAACCGACCTAGCAAGTAGCGCACTTGATTCGATTACATTTGCAGTTTCGCAAGCACACGACGTAAGCGAAGAAATTTCGACTGCCGCACTTGAGCAACAACAAGTAGCACAAGAAATTAGCGAACGCCTTGAGTCGATTGTAGCCATCGCAGAGCAAACAGCCGAAGGCGCAAACCAAACTAATATCTCAAGTTCAGAAGTAGCAAAACTTGCCGAAGAACTTCGCTTGTCGGTAGACGAATTTAAAGTTTAGGTTTATTAAAACGATTAAAAAACCCCGATGATACGGTGTATCATCGGGGTTTTATTTATAGTTAAAAGCTAAACCAGCAACAAAAATAACTACTTTGATAGTCAAACCAATCAGAATAGGTCTTTGAACTATTTAACCTTATCATTCTCTAGTTAAATATTTTTAGTAAATTCAAAGTAGTTAGCACTAAAAATAGCTGCTTAAGATAGGTTTATTATCCAGAGCTCACGTTACTTATATATCAATTGCTATAATTTAGGCGCTTTAGTAAAAGTAATACCATTTACATCTTTACTCGAAAGGTGTGGCCCCACATTTAATGGCCAATCTATCTTTAAATCCGCATCATCCCAACTAATACTTACTTCTGCATTTGGGTTATAGTAATCAGTGCATTTATAAACAAATTCAGCTTCTTCACTGGTTACGTAAAAACCATGTGCAAATCCTTCAGGCACCCAAAGCTGGCGCTTGTTTTGAGCTGATAAATACACACCAACCCATTGTCCAAGCGTTGGAGAATTTTTTCGTATATCTACTGCAACATCGAAAACTTCACCCGACACTACGCGTACAAGTTTACCTTGTGTGTTTTGTGTTTGAAAATGCAAACCACGTAAAATACCTTGCTTTGATTTTGAATGATTGTCTTGTACAAACTGTGTTGGCTTTTTAGCAACCAGTTCTTCAAACTTTTGCTGGTTCCATGTTTCCATAAAAAAACCACGTTCATCGCCAAATACAGCTGGCTCAATGATTTTTACATCCGGAATTTTTGTATCAATTACATTCATCTTACTTACCTATTTATTGGTATTGCTTGATATTTTTTAGTGCTGCTTGCCAATCACTTGGCTGTACTGCAAATATATTAGCTATTTTGCGTGTATCTAACATTGAATTAAACGGACGCTTCGCTGGGGTTGGGTATTCTTGTGTTGTTATAGCATTTACTTTTACAGGTATTTTAATTAAACCTTGTGCCAATGCTGTATCAAATATTGCAGCCGCAAACTGCTGCCAACTCACCTGAGGAAATCCTGAATAATGATAAACACCAAACTCAGTATTACCATTATGAACAGCCTGAGCAATAGTAATAAGCGTTTTAGCTATATCGCCAGCATAAGTAGGCCCACCAAACTGATCGCTAACAACACTTAACGTCTCACGTGTTTTCGCTAAACGGAGCATTGTTTTTACAAAGTTATTACCATGCTCGCTAAAGACCCATGCTGTTCTTAAAATAATATGTGAAGGGCATTCTGCCGCCACAGCGTTTTCACCCAAAAGCTTAGTTTTACCATATATACTTTGTGGATTAACTGGCTCAGCTTCGTTATATAACCCCTGCTTATCACCAGAAAAAACATAATCAGTAGAAATATGTAATAAACACGCATTTATATTATTTGCAGCTACAGCTAAGTTAAAAGGTCCAGTATAATTTATAGCACACGCTTGCTTTTCTTCAGTTTCAGCTTTATCTACCGCTGTATATGCCGCAGCGTTAATAACTATATTTGGCTTGAAATCTTTAACAACGTAGTTAACTTGCTTTGCATCAGTTATATCTAGTTCGGCTCTATTAAGCGCTAAAAAAGTAACTTCAGGTAAGTTATTTAATAGAGTTACTAAGCTGGTCCCTACTTGGCCATCTTTACCGGTAATAAGAACTTTCATCACTAAGCCTCGGTTACTAAACGAACTAAGTATTGCCCGTATTCGTTTTTCATCATTGGCTTTGCAATTTCAAGAAGCTGCTCAGAGCTTAACCAGCTATTTCGCCAAGCAATTTCTTCTAAGCATGCTACTTTTAAACCTTGTACATTTTCGATAGTTTGCACGAATGATGATGCCTCATGAAGGCTTTCGTGTGTGCCCGTATCTAACCAAGCAAAGCCACGACCAAGTAACTCAACATTCAACGTGCCATCAGTTAGATACATTTCGTTGAGGGTCGTAATTTCAAGCTCACCACGATTCGATGGTTTTACTTGCTTAGCAAGCTCAACAACACGGTTATCGTAAAAATAAAGTCCAGTTACTGCATAATTCGATTTTGGCTTGAGTGGTTTTTCTTCTATTGATATTGCCTTCATGTTTTCGTCGAATTCAACAACACCAAAGCGTTCTGGATCTTTTACTTGGTAACCAAAAATAGTGGCGCCAGTCTCTCTTTCAGCCGCATTTTTTAATGTTTTACTAAATGATTGTCCGTAGTAAATATTATCGCCTAGTACTAAGCAAACATTGTCGTTGCCAATAAACTCTTCACCAATAATAAACGCCTGAGCTAAGCCATCAGGCGAAGGCTGTACGGCATACGTTAAATTAATACCGTAATCTGAGCCATCACCTAACAAACGTTTAAAGCTCTCGTTATCTTCAGGAGTGGTAATAATTAAAACATCACGAATACCAGCAAGCATTAATGTTGATAACGGATAATAAACCATCGGTTTGTCATAAACGGGTAATAACTGTTTTGATACACCACGAGTGAGTGGGTAAAGACGAGAGCCTGAACCACCAGCTAAAATAATTCCTTTCATGTTTTTATTCCTTTAATTATGAGTTTATTTCACCAAGGCGTTCGCGCTGGTAAGAGCCATCTTGCACGTTTTTACACCATTTTTGATTGGTTAAATACCACTCAATAGTTTTACGCAAACCTGTTTCAAACGTTTCTATTGGAGTCCAATTAAGCTCAGCACTCATTTTAGTTGAGTCAATTGCGTAGCGTCTATCGTGGCCTGGGCGATCGGTTACATAAGTAATTTGTTCTGCATATTTTGTGTTTTTAGGTACTAAGGTATCTAAAATACTACAAATAGTTTGCACTACTTCTATGTTTTGCTTTTCGTTGTGGCCGCCAATATTATAAGTTTCACCAACCACACCTTTAGTCACAACTTTATATAATGCTCGAGCATGGTCTTCAACAAATAGCCAATCACGAATTTGGTCGCCTTTACCGTATATAGGTAATACTTTGCCCTCTAAAGCATTTAGTATGACAAGTGGTATTAGTTTTTCAGGAAAATGAAACGGCCCATAATTGTTTGAGCAATTTGTGACAAGTGTAGGAAAGCCATACGTACGAAGCCAAGCACGTACTAAATGATCACTCGATGCTTTACTCGCTGAATACGGGCTACTAGGGGCGTATGATGTTTGCTCTGTAAATAAAGGAAGCTCGCCCTCTTGTTCATCAGGATGAGGTAAATCTCCGTACACTTCGTCAGTTGAAATATGATGGAATCTAAATGCTTTTTTAGCATCATCGGCCAAGGCATTCCAGTACTCTCGAGCAGCCTCTAACAGATTATAAGTACCAACAATATTTGTTTGAATAAAATCGCTTGGGCCAGTAATCGATCTATCAACATGGCTTTCTGCAGCTAAATGCATTACAGCATCCGGTTTATGCATTAAAAACACACGATCGAGCTCTGTTCGATTACAAATATCAACATGTTCAAATGCGTAACGATCGCTATGCTCCACTGATTTAAGAGACTCCAAGTTACCTGCATAAGTTAGTTTATCAAGATTAATGACTGAGTCTTCTGTATTATCAATAATATAACGAATTACCGCTGAGCCTATAAAACCTGCACCACCTGTTACGAGTATTTTCACGTCAATCCTTTGTGTTAATTTTTTATCGTTATTATATAAAACTTTTTAATATTTAGTTATGTGTATAAAGCTAATTCTAACTAATGACTAAGCAGTTAAATTATCATTTATAAAATGACTTATACCACTTTACCAATTCGCTTACGCCTTGCTTAACACCAACTTGCGCTTTATAGCCTGTCACATTAAATAAATCTGTAGTGTCAGCAAAGGTTTTATAAACATCGCCTGCTTGCATTTCACGGAAGTTCTTTTTAGCTTCAGTACCTAACTCTGCCTCAATAGCTTCAATAAACTTCATTAAATTTATTGGGCTCCCGTGACCAATGTTATAAACCGAATAAGGAGCAGAGCTAGATGCTGGCGAGCCAGTTTCTACTCTCCAACCAGGGTTCACAACAGGTATAACATCGGCTGCACGTACCACGCCTTCTACTATGTCGTCTATATAAGTAAAGTCACGCCACATATCGCCGTTGTTGTTTATGTCAATCGTATCACCGGCAAGTATTTTTTTAGTAAAAATATACGGCGCCATATCTGGGCGACCCCATGGGCCATAAACAGTAAAAAAGCGCAGCCCTGTTGTAGGTAGGCTATACAAGTGAGAATAGCTATGCGCCATTAGCTCATTCGCTTTTTTAGTTGCAGCATAAAACGATACCGGGTGATCAACACTGTCAGTTGTTTCAAACGGTGTTTTTTCGTTTAAGCCATATACAGAGCTCGATGAAGCATAAACCAAGTGCTTGACTTTATTATTACGACACCCTTCAAGCACATTTAAGTGCCCTACTAAATTAGAGTCAGCATAAGCATCAGGGTTTTCTATTGAGTATCTAACACCTGCTTGCGCTGCTAAATGTATTACTTTATCAAACTGCTGTGCTTTAAATAACTCGCTCATTGCTGGGCGTTCACTTATATCAAGCTTAATAAATGTAAACGCTTCATGGCTTTCAAACTGCGCTAAACGAGCTAGTTTTAAATTTACATCGTAATAGTCATTAAGGTTATCAATACCAACGACTACATGACCGGCCGCTAATAATTTTTGGCATGTTGCCGCGCCAATAAAACCAGCCGCACCCGTTACTAAATATTTCATAATTTCCTAAGCTTTAAGCTTTAAGCTTTAAGCTTTAAGCTTTAAGCTGATAAAGTTGAAAGTTGAAAGTTGAAAGTTGATGACTAAAAACCTAATCCCAAGTTTCAATAGTTTTCATTAAGGCAGATATCATTTTTGATAACTGCCTAGACTCTTCTATCCAGATTTCTGCTGTTTTTGTATCAACCTCACCAATTTTTAAGGCAATATATATTTGTGAGCGAAGCTCACCACAGCTACCTTTAGAGTAAGAGAGAAAACGGCAGTAATCTTTAGCTGTCTTTCTCTCATAACGTTATTCGATGAATCCCTTCATCTAACCTCTACGAGGCCGCACAAGTGCGTTCAAAATTTGCTCCTGCTATTTTGTCAGCAATATTTGATGAAATTGATAATGCAGAGCGTGTAATTTGATCTTTTAACCAAATTGCTTACTTGCCTTAAAATAAATAAAAACTTCACAAGCTAAATCGGCAGAGCGTTGCCACACATTTAAGTCCTCAAACTGCACAACGCCCCCCTAATATAAATCTGCTTTAGTTTTTAACTTATACTTTAGTCTTTAACCTTTATTCTTTAAACTTTGTTTATTAATCGCTACCAAACAAATCACGCGTATAAACTTTATCTGCAATATCGCTTAGCTCTTCAACCATACGGTTAGATACAACAACGTCAGATATTTGCTTAAACTCATTTAAGTCTTTAATTACACGTGAGTGATAAAACTCACTTTCTTCAAGTACTGGTTCGTAAACTACAACCTCAATACCTTTGGCTTTAATACGCTTCATAATGCCTTGGATGGCAGAGGCTCTAAAATTATCAGACCCTGTTTTCATTACTAAACGATAAACACCAACCACTTTTGGGCTGCGCTTAATTATTGAGTCTGCAATAAAGTCTTTACGTGTGGTATTAGCATCAACAATAGCACCAATAATATTGTTTGGTACATTTGCATAGTTTGCACGTAGCTGCTTAGTGTCTTTTGGTAAGCAATAGCCACCGTAGCCAAACGATGGATTATTGTAATGGCTACCTATGCGAGGGTCTAAGCTAACACCTTGTATAATTTGTTTACTATTTAAACCGTGAGATTCTGCATAGCTATCAAGCTCATTAAAATAAGCGACGCGCATCGCTAAATAAGTATTTGAGAAAAGCTTAATCGCTTCAGCTTCTGTTGAGTCGGTAAACAGTACTTCAATATCTTGTTTTGTAGCGCCTTGCTTAAGTAAGTTAGCAAACACAGTTGCGCGCTCACTTTGCTCACCAACAACTATACGTGATGGGTATAGGTTATCGTGTAGTGCTTTACCTTCACGTAAAAATTCTGGCGAAAATATTAAGTTATTAATGCCACGTTTTTCTTTTATACCTTGCGTAAAACCAACAGGTACCGTTGATTTAATGACCATAACTGCATTTGGATTATGCGCTATCGCATCTTTAATTACAGCCTCTACTGAACTTGTATTAAAGTAATTGTTTTCTACATCGTAATCAGTGGGTGTAGCTATAATGACAAAATCAGCATTTTTATAGGCTGCTACTTTGTCGGTAGTTGCTGTAAAATTTAAGTTGCTTCGTGTTAAAAAATCGCTAATTTCGGTATCAACTATTGGTGATTTTTTATCATTCAATAGCGCTATTTTTTGTTCGTCTATATCTAAGGCAACCACTTCATTGTGTTGTGCTAGCAACATAGCGTTAGAAAGGCCTACATAGCCCGTACCAACTACAGCAATTTTCATATTAATCCTTTAAGATTAGTTAACAATTAATAAAATGATTCTACCAGAGTTATAAATTAGGCTCTAGCTAAAAGACTTTAGCTAGAATGTAATATCGAATGTATTACTAAATATTTTTTGCAAAATAATATAAGTAAGAGAAGGATGAACATATTGAAATATACACCAATCAATAGCCTCTAATTTACTGCGCTCATGTAATTTAATTTTATAAAAAGCGAGATATAAAGCCTCACCTACAACTTATATACACCAATTACTAACCACTAATATATCGCTTTTTTCTTCCTTACTGAGGCGTTTATTGCTAACCTCGCGTTAACGTTTTTACTTAAACAAATTTTTGCTAACGGAATAATTATGCTCAAAAAAAATATCACTGTTTATCGGGATGGCAATCAGTGCAAATGCTGTTGCTAAAGGTGGCGTATCACCTTATTTATCTTTAAATCAAGCCCCAGAACTTGAGCACCAAGTACAACGACTTTTAGCCGTAAGTAAAAACACACATATTATGAGCAAGCCTTATAAAGCGCACGATATTTACAGAGTGCTGCAAACAGTAAGGCATACTTACCCAGAACTATATCAAACACTTTCATACCAACTTAGTCCTTATATTCAAAGCGATGCAGGTACATTTGCAAAAGTCACACTTGCTGCAGGCACTAAAGATAAGACGCTACCTAATCAACGAGGCCAAACGACTAAAACCAACTTAATTATTGAAGGTGGCGCCTATGCTAACTTTGGGCGTTACTTTGGTGTCATAGGTAGGTACTTAAGAAAAATATTAAGTACAGCCTTAAAAATTTGGCTCTACCCCATACTGAAATACTCCTGTTTTTCGATCGCGTTTGGGGTGTGCCCTAGCTGTATTTTTCCTCAGAAA